>CAYJCL010000076.1:0-4027 GCA_964368665.1 uncultured Muribaculaceae bacterium | reverse complement strand
GTTGAACCAGTTGTAGAGCAACCAATAATTGAACCAGTTAAGGAGCAACCAACAATTGAACTAGTTGTTGAACAACCAATAATTGAACCGGTTTTGGAACCTAAAGTTGAAAATGTACAAATAACAGAAACAATCCCAGAACCTATCTTACCTGACCCTACTAATATAATAAATGCGATTGAAGAATCAAAACCAGTTACTGAAGAGGTCAAAAAAGAGGAATCTAAAGTAATAGAAGAACCAAAACCTGTTGAAATAAAAAAAGAAGAATCACAAAAAAAGACAGAACCTAAGAAAAGATTCTGTTCTCAATGTAATACACTTACAGATGAATTGTTTTGTCCAAATTGTGGAAATAAAACCGAATAAAAAAACTAGCTTAAAGCTAGTATTTTTTTTAATGGCGCCTGATGTAGGACTCGAACCTACGACCTAACGGTTAACAGCCGTGCGCTCTACCGACTGAGCTAATCAGGCACTGCTATTACATTATATACTAAAAAAATGCTAAGTGTCAAGAAAAAATGCCTAAAATATTAAAAAATTTACTATTTTAAAGCATTGTGATACAATATTATTGGTGAACAAAATGAATGAAAAAGTAAGTATTTTAGAACGTTATGCAGAAGATTTAATCAATAAAGAATATGTAACAGATCCTGCAATAGCTAGAGATGATGAAATTAAACAAGTTATATTAACATTACTAACTCCAGAAAAGAGTGCACTGTTAGTAGGTAAACCAGGTATAGGGAAAACAGCAATAGTTGAAGGACTAGCATATCGTATAAAGAATAACATGGTACCAAATGCATTATTTGGTTATGAACTATTTAAATTAAATGTAACAAGTTTATTAGGAACTAGTGAAAGTGAAGGACAAACTGAAAATAGAGTAGATCTATTAGTAAAAGAACTTGCTCAAAGAGAAAAAACTATTCTGTTCCTTGATGAAACACATGTATTAGTTAATAAACAAGGTGCTGAATCAGGAATAGATTTTGCAAACATGTTTAAAGCAGGACTAGATAGAGGACAAATCAAAATGATAGGTGCTACTACTACAGAAGAATATGAACAATATATTATTAGAGATAGAGCATTCTTAAGAAGATTTCAAAAAGTAGATGTACTAGAAGCAGATCAACCTACAGTAGTTAAAATACTAATGGGAACATACCCTAAAATAGAAAAAAAACTAGGAGTTAAATTAGGATATACTGATTTCGTTAAAGAAAGAATAATGAAATTTATTGTAGAAATGACCGATGAATATAAAAGAGTATACGAAATAGGAAGTAGATATCCTGATATTTGTTTAACAATTTTATCTACAGCATTTACTAATACTTTATATACTAATGAAACAACAGTTACTTTAAAACACATCTATCAAGCTATTAAAACAGCAAAAAACATCTATGAAGATGTTAAAACAAAAGAAATAGTAAGATTTAAAGAAGAATTTAAAGATATCCTAGAAGAAGAAAATATTACTTTGGACTAATAAGTCCTTTTTTTTCGACTAAAAATATAAATAATAATAAATATAATAATCCAAATATATAAGCAGCTAATACGTCAGTAAAATAATGCACACCTAAATAAATTCTAGACATCCCAATAAGTAATAAAACAACAACTAAACCACTATATAAAAAAGTATGATACTTCTTATCAATCTTTTTACTTAATAAATAAACAATATATCCGTAAAAAGCAGTACTGATCATTGTATGACCAGAAGGAAAAGCAAAACCTATTTCTTCAATAATACCTATATCAACAGGTCTTTCTCTACTAAATAACATTTTTAGTAACAAATTAGCAATTAATACATCAACTAATAAAATAATAATAGCTAACCACTTTTTTCTAAATATAATAATACTTAATAAAGCTATAATAGGTAATAAAAATAATCCACCAAATTCAGTAATAAATAACATAACACTTGTCATTAATTCACTTTCAAATGAAATCAAAAAATTATAAACACTATTATCTATTCTTAATTCATTGCCACTCAACACTAAAATAACTATAACAATTAACAAAACAATCATACTAATTACATATTTTTTCATATCTACCTCATATTTAAATAATATAATAAATATACAAAAAAATCCATATAATTGTGCTATAATATTAAAAGAAAAGAGGAGATAACATGAAAAATAATGCCATAGGTTTATTATGGAAATATATTAAACCATATAAAACAAAACTCATTTTATATGGTATATTTAACGTGTTTAAATATATTGGACTAATCTTCTCGCCAATACTTCTTGGACTGGCTATAGAACACTTAACAAATAAAATATGGAGTTCATTTCTTATAGCACTAGTGTTCTATTTTTTATTAAGAGTAGTTTGTTATTTAATAATGGATTTCCTATGTGTAAGAATATATAACTACTTAGAAAAACAATTTGTAGAAAATGTTACAAGAGACATGTATAGAAAAATTAATGATCTTCCAGCAATAGCATTCGAAGAAAAAGGAACTGGAGAAATATCTAACAGAGTAGTTAGTGACCCAGATAAAGTAATTAGTTTATTCTCTCAATTAATAAGAATTTCCACAAGAATATTTAGTTTTATTTTCGTCTTTGCAATCATTATATATATGTCATGGATTATAGCACTAGAAGCACTACTGTTTATAATTATTATGTCTATAGTTATATATGTAATATTTCCAAAATTCGAAAAAATGGAAAAAACAAATAGAGAAAATTCAGATAAACTAAATAAAACTATTACTGAAACCATAACAGGTATTAGAGAAATAAAATCACTTGGTATCAAAAACATAGTAAATAAATCAGTAAGTAATAATATTAATCAATTATCATCATCAGTATATAAAACTAATAATTATATGAATAACTATTGGAACTTTAATAACTTAGTATACTACATATTTGAATTTATCATTTTCATTACTGCTGCATACTTAGTAATGAATAATCAACTTACTATTGCATTATTCATATCATTACAATCATATATGTGGAGACTAGATGAAGCTGTATATAGCGTAGGTGATTTTAGTAAAAACTATAGTAAAGTAAAAGTAGCCCTTAATAGAATTGATGAAATTATTTCTAATAAATTATATAAAGATGAATTATATGGTACTAAAACAATTACTAATCCAAAAGGTGTAATTAAATTTGAAAATGTAGAGTTCAAATATGATAACGACAAAACTAATACATTAAAAGGTCTTAGTTTAGTATTTGAACCTAATAAAAAGAATGCAGTAATTGGAAGAAGCGGAAACGGAAAAAGTACTATATTTAATCTACTAGTTAGATATTTTAATACCTCTACAGGACAAATTCTAATAGATGATATAAATATTCAAGATTTATCTGAACAAGAACTAAGAAATAATATATCAATTATTAGACAAAGCCCTCATATATTTAATCTATCCATTGTTGATAATTTAAAATTAGTTAAACCAAATGCTACAGTAGAAGAAATTCATCAAGTGTGTAAAAAAGCATATATTCATGATTATATTATGAGTCTAGATAAACAATACGACACTATGATTGGAGAAGGTGGAGTAAATTTATCAGGAGGTCAAAAACAAAGACTAGCAATTGCAAGAACACTTTTATTAAATACAAAAATAATCCTATTTGACGAAGCAACTAGTGCTCTTGATAATGAATCACAAAAATATATTAAAGAAACAATTGATAACTTAGTAAAAGATCATACTATAATCATAGTAGCTCATAGATTATCAACAATCGAAGATGCTGATGAAATCTTTGTTATAGATGATGGTAAACTTGAATCCCAAGGTTCTTCAAAAAAATTATTGAAAAATTCAAAAATATATAAAAAACTTTATAAAGAAACAAACATATAAAAAAGTCTTACGCAGTAAGACTTTTTAATAACTCTGAATGATTCTCTTTATTAATTTGAGATAATCCAGTTATTTCTAGCATTTCTTCAATTTCTTCATTATTATAAGATCTAATAATTTTTGAAGATT
>CAYJCL010000075.1:0-4030 GCA_964368665.1 uncultured Muribaculaceae bacterium | reverse complement strand
TTAAAGTATTTTAACTTTTTAATTATATGTGTTATAATTATAAAAGAATAGAGAGGTATTTATGGAGAAGAGTAATATTTTGTACTTACCAATTAATATAATACTTAGTTTTTTTGATATATTTCGTTATGCTTATTTAGGTTTATTAGTTATTTTAAGTCCTTTTGGAAAATTATATTTTATAGTATCTAATAGTGCTAATAGAGCTTTTAATTCTACTAAGAATGTTTTAAGACCTAAGAGTGTAGGTAAAGCTGCTACTAGAGCTGGTGAAAAGGCTGAGAGTATTGAAGTAGATAGATACGCTAAGATACCTAAGAGTAAATTAATTAAACTTGAAGAAATGAAGAAGAAGTTATTTGAAGAATTAAATGGTGATGATGCTAAAAGACTTAGTAAACCTACTGTATTTAGATATACTGCTTTGGATTATAAAGGTAAATTAATTACTGATAATTTTACTGGAATGTCTAAATTAGATGTAAATACTTTTTTAACTAATGAAGGCTATGAAGTTTTTAGTATTGAGACTAGTGATTTTATTAATTTTATATATGGTGATAGTGGTTTATTTGCTACTAAGATGAAATCTAAAGATTTGATATTTTGGTTAACTCAGTTATCTACTTATGTTAAGAGTGGAATTCCTTTAACTGATAGTATGAGAATATTAGCTCAACAAACAGGTAAGGATAGAGCTAAAAGAAGTGTATTTAATTCGATTGTTTATGAGTTAACAATGGGAGAGAGTTTTTCTAATGCGTTATCTAGACAAGGAAATATGTTTCCATCATTATTAATTAATATGTTAAAAGCTGCTGAAGCTACTGGAGATTTGGAGTCAACTCTTGATGACATGGCTGCTTATTATACGGAGATTGATAATACTAAGAAAGATATGATAAGTGCAATGACTTATCCGGCTATTATTACTGTGTTTGCTATAGGAATAGTAACATTTATTATGTTGTTTATTATGCCTGAGTTTGAAGGTATTTATGAATCTATGGGAGCTCCTATTACTGGGTTAACTAAGTTCTTCTTAGATTTATCTTATAATTTACAAAGTAATATAATTATTTATATAGGTATTATAGCTTTAGCAATATTTAGTTTTATAATGTCTTATAAAAAAATTAAAGCATTTAGAAGAAGTATTCAAGTATTAACGATGAAGATTCCAATCATTAAAGATTTAATTATATTTAATGAAGTAACAATATTTACTAAGACATTTGCTTCTTTATTAAAGAATAGTGTTTATATTACTGAGAGTATGGATATCTTAAGTAGAATTACTAATAATGAAATTTATAAAGAAATAATGTTTGAAACTATTAATAATATATCTACTGGTGGTAAGATATCAGAAACATTTAAAGATCATTGGGCAGTTCCAGAAGCAGCTTATTATATGATTGTTACTGGTGAATCTACTGGAGAACTTGCTTCAATGATGGATAAAGTTAGTGAACATTATAGAAGACAACATAAAACTATTGTAAGTAGTTTTAAAGCTATTATAGAACCAGTAATGATTGCTGGACTTGCAGTTGTAGTTGGTGCAATATTACTAGCAGTAATAATGCCGATGTATGGAATGTATGATAGTTTAAATATGTAGGGGGATTTTATGGTTTATTTATTTATAATTGTTGGTTTATTCTTTGGGTCATTTTACTATGTAGTAGGAGATCGTTTATCAAAGGATGAATCTTTAATTAGTCCTGGAAGTCATTGTGAGTCGTGTAATAAAAGTCTTGTTTGGTATGAATTAATACCTGTAATATCATTTATTATCTTACGTGGTAAGTGTAGTAAATGTGGTACTAAGTTAGGTATTAGTTACTTATTAGTTGAAATATTAACTGGTTTATTATTTGGACTTAGTTATATGATGAGTAATAATATATATGATCTAATAGTTTTAATTACTATTAGTTCTTTATTAGTTATAACTTATATAAGTGATTTTAAGTATTTATATATTTTAGATATTCCTTTAATACTAAGTTATATTATTATTTTAAGTAGTAATTTTATTATTAATGGATATAAGGAATTTTTATTAGCTTTATGGAGTGCTTTAATTTTATTTATTATTATGTATTTAATTAAGTTTGTAGGAGATAAGGTATTTAAAAGAGAAAGTTTAGGTTTTGGAGATGTAAAGCTTGCTTGTTTATTTGGGATGACTTTAGGGTTTCAATTATCTTTTGTAGCTTTAATTATTGCATCATTACTTACTTTACCTTTTGCTATTTATTTTGTTAAAAAAAGTAATGATGTAGAAGTTCCTTATGGACCTTTTCTAATTACTGGAGTTTATGTTGTATATATGTTTAATGATGTAATATGGAGTTTTTTAAATAACTTGTTTATTTAATTGTTAAGTGTTAAAATATTGGGTATTAAGGAGTTATTATGAACGAAGAAACTATTTTATTTAGTGTAGATGAAATTAAATCTAAGAATGTAGAGAATATTATTAAAGAAGTATTTGTTGCTTTAGAGGAGAAGGGCTATGATCCAATGAACCAAGTAGTTGGTTATATAATGAGTGGAGATCCTGGATATATTTCTAGTTTTAAGAATGCTCGTAAGAATATTACTAGTATTGATCGTAGTGAATTAATAGCAGTTATTTTAAAGGAGTATTTAGATAATAAATGAGAGTTTTAGGAATGGATTTAGGTACTAAAAGATTAGGACTTGCTATTACTGATAGAAGTTTAACGATTGCATCTAAGATGGATGTTTTATCTTTTAGAACTTATGATGATTTATATGAAGTATTACTTAATATTATAAATAGTAATGATGTTTCTAAGATTGTTTTAGGATTACCTAAAAATATGGATAATTCTTTAGGATTTGCTAGTGAGAGATCAATGAATTTTAAAGAATGGTTAGAAGATAAATATAACTTAGAAGTTATCTTAGTTGATGAAAGACTAAGTACTATGGAAGCGGAGAGATATTTACTTGATGTAGATATGAGTAGAGATAAGAGAAAGAAAGTTATTGATAGTTATGCTGCTTGTATTATTTTAGAGACTTATTTGAAAGGTTTAAAATGAAAGATAATAAATTAATTATAACTAATAATGATGGTGTTGAGATTACTTGTGATGTTTTATTTACTTTTAATAGTGAAGAAACTAATCATGATTATATAGTATATACTGATAATACTTATGATAAGGATTTAATGAATGTTTATGCTTCTATTATTAAGTATGATAAAGATGAAGTGGAACTTATTGATATTAAGTCTGATAAAGAATGGAAGATAGTTGAGAGTATTCTAGCTTCTATAGATGACAAAGAGGCGAAATGATAAAGTTTATAAAGAAGAATACTAAGGTATTATTAGTTGCAATAGTTGGTATTTTAGTACTTATTATAGCTTTAATAATGTTTTTAATGAGTGCTCCTAGTAGTGAATCTAATAGAGTTACTTTTATGATTAATGAGGGTGATTCTAGGACTGATATTATTAGTAATTTAAGAGATGCTGGATTAATTAGAAGTGAATTAGTAGCTATGGGTTATGTATTTATTACTAATGATGTTTTACAAGCTGGTGAGTATAGTTTAAATAGTAATATGTCTTTAAGTGATGTATTTACAATACTTAGTTTAGGATCTACTAGTGATACTGGATATGTTACTTTTTATGAAGGTGAAAATATAGTTGATTATTCTATTTATATAAGTGATTTTTTAAATATTAGTCAAAGTAGTGTATTAAGTTCTATTAATGATAAGGTGTTTATTAAAGAGTTAATTGATAGTGAAGAGTATTGGTTTTTGACAAATGATGTATTAAATGATAATATTTATTATGCACTTGAGGGATATTTATTTCCAGACACTTATAATTTTTATAAGAATGCAAGTGTTAATGATGTAGTTAAGACAATACTTAATAATACTTTAGTAAGACTGGAGCCTTATAAAGATCAGTTTTTAAATAATAATCTAAGTGTTCATGAGATTATAACTTTGGCTAGTATGGTAGAGTTAG
>CAYJCL010000074.1:679-4036 GCA_964368665.1 uncultured Muribaculaceae bacterium | reverse complement strand
AGTTACTTGTTGTTTTCTGGTTTAATTGCAATTTAATTTATATATTGTTATTTAGTTTAATTTTATTTCCCGGGAAATAATTTATTATTAATGTTTCACGTGGAACATATATTTATATTTTTATAATAAATAAACGTTTATAAGAGGATAAGTTAGTAAAATAATAAGTGTTATTATCATATATTATAATTATTTCCCGGGAAATGATTTTTGAATGTTCCACGTGGAACATTAGTATATATATATTTATTTAATACTTGATTAATAATAAATGTTTTGTTATTATTAGTACGTGCAACAAACATGTAGGAATCTGGTCAGGATCGGAAGATAGCAGCCATAACGACCTCTGTTTGTGTGCACATTTTTTATTGGAGTGAATATGATGAATGTTAAGTTTATGAATATAGCTTTGTTGGAAGCAAAGAAATCTTTAAAGAAAGATGATGTTCCTGTGGGAGCTGTTTTGGTGGAAAATGATAAGTTATTAACAAAAGGTTTTAATAATAGAAATAAAAATCAATCGGTATTAGGTCATGCAGAGATTATAGTTATCCACAAAGCAAATAAAAAAAGAAGTAAATGGAGACTTGACAATTGTGATTTGTATGTGACTTTAAAACCCTGTAAGATGTGTATGGAAGTTATTAGAGAAGCAAAGATTAGATATGTATATTATTTGTTAGATCCTTTAGAGGAAAAGAAAAATAGATATAAGGATGATGTTATATACACGAAAGTTGATATGGATAGTTCTGAAGTTTATAAAAAAGAGTTAGCTGATTTTTTTGTTAAAAAAAGATGAGCTTTTTTTATGATTTTTATTAATATGTCTACTTATATGTGATATAATGTTATCAACAGGTTGAGGTGAAAATCAAGTGAATTATAAAGTGTTGTATAGAAAGTATCGTCCTAGTAATTTTGATTCTTTAATTGGTCAAAATTATACGAGACAAATGTTATTGAATATTATAGATAATGATAAAGTTGGTCATGCATATATTTTTACTGGTCCTAGAGGTACTGGTAAAACTAGTAGTGCTAAGTTATTTGCTAAAGCTATTAATTGTTTGAGTGATGATAATGGAAAACCTTGTGGGGTTTGTGATAATTGTAATGTGTTTAGTGAATCTCCTGATATTATTGAAATAGATGCAGCTAGTAATAATGGTGTAGATGAAATTAGAAATCTTATTGATAATGTTAAGTTATCTCCTACATCTTTGAAGTATAAGGTATATATCATAGATGAAGTTCATATGCTTACTACTAGCGCATTTAATGCTTTATTACTTACTTTGGAGGAACCTCCTAGTCATGTAGTATTTATTTTGGCTACAACTGATATACAAAATGTTCCTATTACTATTTTATCTAGGTGTCAAAGATTTGATTTTAGACCAATTGATAATGAAAATATTATAGATAGATTAAAGTTCGTTGCTAAAGAAGAGTCGATTAGTATAACGGATGATGCTTTAAATGAAATTGCTTATATTGCTTCAGGTGGAATGAGAGATGCTCTTAGTATGTTAGATCAATTATCATCTAATGATAATATTGATTCTGATATAGTTATTGCTAATTTTGGAACTATTTCTACTGAAAAAGTTAGTAAGTTTATTGAATATGTTTTAAATGATGATATTGAGGCTGTTTTAGAATTTTTAAGAGATGTAAAATCTAAA
This sequence comes from uncultured Muribaculaceae bacterium, assembly GCA_964368665.1. Taxonomy (GTDB): domain Bacteria; phylum Bacillota_I; class Bacilli_A; order RF39; family UBA660; genus CAYJCL01. Next base: position 2,345 of record CAYJCL010000074.1, on the reverse strand, counting down.
GGTGTTTATTATAGTGTTTTTCTTGAAAAAATTATTGATGAATTAAAGAAGAAAGCAGTATTAATTAAGTCTGGATCTTTAGATGGTGATTTTGATTTGATATTTGATTTAATTTTTGGATTAAACGATTGTTTAAGTAAAACAAATATTAATATAAATCCATATACTTTAATTGAAATGATATTTTTAAAGAGTATGAATGGTGCTGTATCTTCTGTTTCTACAGTAAATAGAGAAATAAAAAAAGGAAATGAAAAAGAAATTACTTCCAGTAATATTTCTATTGAAGAAAAGGTTATTGAAAAGGAAGTTCCTGAAGTTGTAGAAGTTAAGGAAGTAATACAAGAATTTGTAGATGATACCAAAACTACTGAGAATGACATAGAAATTAAAGTGAACAATGCTAGTATTAATTTAGTTGATTCTGAAGATGCGTATGCTAGTTTGAAAAAAATTAGAGTAAATAATTGTTTTGTGGGTGTTAATAAGGTTGAAAAAGAAAGATTTACTTCTTTGCTTAGTGATTTGATAAATTATTTGAATTTAAATGATAGATCATTAATGTCTTTATTAGCTGATTGTGAAGTTGTTGCTGCATCTACTGATTATGTAATGATAAGTAGTGGTATAGATTCTACTAATATGCTAATTAATAAAGTTTTAAATAAAATTGAAGATGTTATTAATAAGGAATTTAAGAAATCAATTAATTTAATTGCTTTGACTGCTTCTGAGTGGAATGATGCTAAGAAGGAATATATGGATAGAACAAAAAGTGGAATTAAATATGTAATGATTGATGAAGCTTTTGAAGAAGATATTGAAGATGATAGTGGTGAATTAGAAAAATTAGCACTTGAAATTTTTGGTAGTGATAATATACAATTTGATTAGAGGAGAGATAATATGAATATGCAAGGTTTAATGGCGCAAGCGCAAAAGATGCAAAGGGAAGTTACTAAAGCAAAGGAAGAATTAGATAAAAAGATTTTTGAAGGTAAGTCTGAATGGGTTAAGTTAGAACTTAATGGTGCTAAAGAATTAGTTAATTTTGAATTACTTTGGAATGAACCAATAGATTCTGATGATAAGGAAGTTTTAGAAGATATGATTAAAATAGCTTTTAATAATGCTTTAAGCGATGTTGATAAGGAAACTGAAAAGACTATGGGTAAATATGGTAATGGTCTTGGTGGACTGTTTTAAGTATGTATCCTGATGATTTAAAAGAATTAAAGGGATGTTTTCAAAAATTACCTGGAATTGGAGACAAAACAGCTGAAAGATTAGCTCTTGGAGCAATAGAACTTGCTGATGTGGATTTAGATTTATTTATTGGTAGTATGCAAAGATGTAAAGATAATTTAAGAAGATGTAGTGTTTGTGGCCATATAACAGATAAGGATAAATGTTCTATATGTGAAGATTCTTTTAGAAAAGATGATGTTATATGTGTTTTAGAAAGTTATAAAAACGTTGTTGCTTTTGAAAAAGTAGGTAATTTTTCTGGAAAGTATCATGTTTTAAATGGTTTAATATCTCCTATAGATGGTATTAATCCTGAAGATATAAATATTGAATCTTTAGTAGAAAGAGTAAATAAGTTAGATAAAGTTGAATTGATTATTGCTCTTAAATCGACAGTTGAAGGAGAAACTACTTCTTT
>CAYJCL010000074.1:0-669 GCA_964368665.1 uncultured Muribaculaceae bacterium | reverse complement strand
CAAAAGATTTTTGATAATAAAAATGTTGTTATTTCTAGGTTATCTAATGGTATTCCTATGGGTACTGATTTAGATTATTTAGATGAGATGACTTTAGATAGCGCGTTGAAAGATCGTAAAATAGTGTCATAAATATTTATAGAGTTCATATATTTTCTTGAGGGAATATATGAAAAAAGTTATTAAAGTAGTTAAAAGGTTATGTATTGCAATATTTATCTTATATGGGTTGAATGTTGCATTATCATCAACAGGAGTAATAGTACCAATTAATGTTTTTAGTATTGGAGTTGTTTCTTTACTTAATATTCCTGGTCTAATAGGTTTATTAATTATGAGGTTTATTATTTAATAGGAGTTATAATGTCTAATGTATTTGATGAAATTTATAGTCGTTATAAAGTGAACAAGCTAGCTCACGCTTTTTTGTTTGAAACAAATAATGTAGATAAATGTTTTGATGATGTTGTGCTTTTAATTAAGAAATTGAATTGTGATAAAGATTTTTCTACATCATGTAATGAAGAGTGTAATTTATGTAATTTGGTAGATAAAAGATCTTTACCATCTTTTATAGTAATAGAACCAGAAGGTTTGTTAATTAAAAAGAATCAAGTATTGGATTTGAAATCTAGATTTGTAGGAATTCCTGTATATAGTAAGTTTAAT
>CAYJCL010000073.1:0-4153 GCA_964368665.1 uncultured Muribaculaceae bacterium | reverse complement strand
GCTCTTGGTTTATGCACACCTCTTTCTATAACTTTCTTCACTTGAGTTTCTAAAGAAACTGGACAAAGGTTATATGTATCAGCCTCAACATCACAGAATACAGGAGTAGCACCAAGCATTGAAGCAGGTTCTACACTTGCTATAAAGGTTACATCTGGGCAAAATACAGCATCTCCATCGCCTATACCATATGCCATAAATACCATCTGCAGTGCATCCGTTCCATTTGCGCAAGTAATGCTATGCTTAACTCCTAGATATTCCGAAAGTAATGTTTCAAGTTCTCCTACTTCCTTCCCCATAATATACTGTCCACTGTCCAAAACATTTTGAATACTTTGATTTATTTCTTCATTAATGTTTTCATATTGTTTTTTTAAATCTATAAATTGCATATTTCTACCTATACCCCTTCTATTACTTGTATCAGTTTCTTCGTTAGTTCTCTGAAGTCATGTTCTTCTGCAACTCTTCTTGCATTTTCTCCCATAACTATAATTTCATGTTCCCCTTTAGCAATAAATTTTTCTAATCCTCGATTCAACTCGTCAGTTTCACAAGAAATTCCACATTTATTTTTTTCTATAGGGTTAAATCCGGTCTTAAAATCTATTAATACAGGTTTTCCGCTAGAATAATAATCAAATAATTTGTTGAAACTTATCCCATATCTAAACAGTTTGCTTTCAGTATTATGGCAAAGATTAATGTCGGCTTTTGATAGAATATATGGAACATACTTTTTCTCTACCCTTCCTTTAAATATGACGTTCGTTATATCTTCATCAAAAATCCTTTCCTTTAATGAGTCAACTTCATTCCCATCTCCCCAAATTAAAAACTTAACTTTAGGGTTTTCTATCTCTTTAGCTGCATCTAAAATTAAACCAATGTTATTAACTCGACGAATACTTCCTGTATAGACTACTTTAATTGATTGCTCATCATCCAAGTCATCATCTTTTACTTGGTAATGTTCTTTATTATAATCAAACTTTTCTAAATCCACTCCATTATTAATATGATAAACTTTATCTAAGTTAATTTCTTTATCCCAACCTTGGTCAATAATATAGTCTTTTCCACCTTCCATTGTGAAAATTATCTTATCGGCCTTTTTATATATCCACTTCTCCAGTTTATATAGCAACTTAATAACAGGGTTCTTTTTTGTTAATTTTGAGGAATATTCAACTATACTCTCTGGCCAAAGATCTCTAATTTCTACAATACAAGGAACCTTTAATTTTTTTGCTATTTTTATTCCCGCAACACATGTTAGAGGATGTGCGCTTGAGGCTATTATTACATCAGGTTTTTCATTATCATACTTTATAATCTCTTTAACCACTTTTGGCAACCTAACATAGAACGAAAGCATATTTTTCACTCTATCCGTTCCATTTCCTTTGTATTCGCTTGTTTTCACCCACACGAAAGGAACTCCATCCTCAGTTTCCCTTTTATAAAGTTTCCCTTTAGTCTCTATATTTTCATGAGTAAAATGGTTGAAAGCAGATGAAAAAATTTTAACTTTATAACCTTTTTTTATTAACTGCTTTGCAAAATCATATGCTCTTACTAGCCCCCCTTTATTAGGAGGAGATGCATAATGTTGAAATATCCAAATATTTTTCATAATTAATCTTTCTTGCTCTTACGCCCATTCTCGCTTCCTGTTCCGCCTTCTTTCACTCCATCGCTAGTAAGAACCGACTTAAAAGTTCCAACAAAGCATTTCATATCAAATGCAAAACTAATATTATCTACATACTCTCCGTCTAATTTGGCTTTTACATCTATTTCCAGTTCATCTCTTCCGTTGATTTGTGCCCACCCTGTAAGGCCTGGCTTCACATCATTTGCACCATACTTATCTCTTTCCACAACTAAGTCGTCTTGATTCCAAAGGGCAGGCCTTGGTCCAATAATGCTCATTTTCCCAGATAAAATATTGAATATTTGCGGAACTTCATCTAAGCTAGTTTTTCTCAAAAACTTTCCCACCTTAGTTATGTATTGTTCTGGATTGCCTAACAAATGAGTAGGACAGTCTTTAGGAGTGTCCACCCTCATTGTTCTAAACTTCAAAATATCAAAATAAGTTTTATGTATTCCAACTCTCTTTTGTTTGAAGAAAATTGGTCCCTTTGAATCTACTTTTATAACTAACATTAACATTATCATCGGAATTAATAGAACAACACATCCTATCAATGAAAGGGTAATATCTATAAATGGTTTAATTATTTTTTTATACATGCTTTCCTCTTATCGACTTTGAACAGTATTAAAACTTTTCAAACACTTTCTTGTTTCTAGCTTTTCTATAATATTTTCTTGACACTAAAACAAATCATACACTATAGTATACCATTTCTTGCTGGTTTTGTCTAATTAGTACACTTCATTTTGAATCTGCTTTTCCTTTACTATGACTCCCGCCACAGCAAAATACACAAGCGCTACAAACCCATCGTGAAACGGAATAATGGCAGTTTCTATCATTGAGTAACAGATGAACCCTCCTATTACTATCACTCCAAACAAACTCCTTCCTCCTTTTGATTTAATAAATAGTCTTATTGAATAGAATAAGGAAGTAAATATCATAACTACATAAGCTATCCCTGCAAAAATCCCACTTTTAAAAGCAATTTCAATGAAGCTATTATGCGCATAATACGCAACATCGTTCTTCCTATACATGTGGCTAGCATCAGTACCAAACAGCCCAATATTTTCAATATAATGAACATAAATTTCTAACCTTCCTGTTGATAGGAGATTTAGTTTATCATACAGGCTTTGGTTTTCCTCTCCTGCCGTTGCATTAACTATTTGTATATAATTAAACAAGTATTCCCATAGAGGCTGGCTAGCAACTACAAACCCTGCAGCTATTCCCCCTAAAATAATTCCTTTACCTAGTTTATTTAAATTAGTCTTGTAATAGTAAATCATACAAATTAACATCAATATTAGCATTACTACAAAAGCTAACTGAGAGGCTCTGGCAATAGAAAGTACCATTAGTTGTAATGATGATGCTATAACGACGAGAGGCACCACCTTTTCTTTTCCTCTAACATATAAGTACATGCTGCAGGCTACAATTGAACATAACACGAAGCCTAATGCATTTGGATTTGTATTTATTCCCGCATATTCTCTTAATGGTATACCTGTATCCGGAACATACTGTGTTGCCTGTGGGAAGAACAGGAATAGAACTACGATGTATGCCAATCCCGTATAACAAAATCCCTTAGCTATTATGGCAAAAAAATTCTCCATTTCTTCGCCGCTCTTATTTCCAATTAATATATAAAATGGCGTGAATATGAAGATCATTATTAGTCCTATAATTTCAAGCTCCCCCCTACCTGTATTGTGGGTAAAGCTAGTGATTATCATAAGTATTGCAACAATATAATATGGCACAATTATAGAAAGATTCCATGGTTTTACTTCCAATTTTTTATCCAAATTAACCAATATAATTGCAATCATTCCAATAATAAATACAATAGCTTTTTTCTGCATATCTATAGGGTTGAACCTAGAAATAACAATTAATAAAAATATCGAAAAGAAAGCTGCCAAAACAAAGGTTAGAATCGACCTTTGTTTAGAACTCAACCTTCCTGTTAGCCCCAAGCATTTATTCAAAACTACTACAAAGGGCATCTGAATTTTCATCATTATCTTCTGTATAGGGTTAGTAATTGATTCCATATCTACTCCTTTTACTTCTTTATCTTTATATTATATATTATTCCGAAATACACTTTGACAGTTATAACTCTTAAACCTTTTATTATCTTTCCTTTAAATAAAATCACCTTACTTTCCAAGATGTTTTTAATTGTTTTTTGAATAATCACCAACTTTTGTTTTTCCCCTTTAATGATTATTTTCTGCCCTATTTTCATAAAGCTATTAGGGACCTTAGAGGTCCCTTTTTTTACGCCTTCAAATAATAACGATTTAGCTTTCTCCATTTCCAAGTTACTCTTATCCCCTTGAAAAATTTCAATAGTTTTCGCATTTTTTTTAGGAACTGTACCCCTTATCTCGTATATATTCAAGGCAACCCGACTAAGAGATTTAATTATTTTTGCAGTTCCTATTTTCTCGCAAGGAATCAAAT
>CAYJCL010000072.1:0-4178 GCA_964368665.1 uncultured Muribaculaceae bacterium | reverse complement strand
GATTTAATGTCAACTATTAGACGTTATATATCACTTACTAATAGACGAGTTACTATAGAATATGTTATGCTTAGAGGGGTAAATGATAGTTTGGAGTTAGCAAGTGAACTTGCTAAATTGTTAAGAGGGTTAAATGTTTATGTTAATTTAATACCTTATAATGAGACTAATCATTTGCAATTTAAGAAAAGTGATAAAGAAACTATATTAAAGTTCTATGATGTATTAAAACAAAGAGGAATTAATGTTACTATAAGAAGAGAATTTGGTAGTAATATTGATGCTGCTTGTGGACAGCTTAGAAGTAAAGAGGTGATTAAATGAAAACTTTTTATTTAACGGATGTAGGTAAAGTAAGAACTCATAATGAGGATAGTGTAACTATTTTAAAAAATGCTAGTAATGAACATTTATTGATTGTTGCTGATGGAATGGGTGGACATAGAGCTGGTGAAGTAGCTAGTTCAATGGTAGTTACTCATTTAGGTAAAAGATTTCAAAGTGTTGCTAGTGTTGGATATAAGAGTGATGCTATTAATTGGTTAAAAGATAATATTATTGAGATTAATAAAAATATTATTGATTATACTAAGAATAATCCTGAAACTAAGGGGATGGGTACTACGGTAGTAGCTGCTATATTGACTGATGAGTTTTTAATATTTGCTAATCTTGGAGATTCTTCTGGTTATGTTATGAAAAAGAATTCATTATATAAAGTTACTAAAGATCATACAATAACTAATTTATTAGTTGCTGCTGGTGATTTAACTGAGGAAGAAGCTAAGTTTCATCCTCAAAAGAATGTATTAACTAAAGCTTTAGGATCTGTTGAGAAGGTAGTAGTTGATATATTTGATGTTGATACTAGTATAGAAGCAATTTTATTATGTAGTGATGGTCTAACTAATATGATGACTAAAGAACAGATTGAAAAAGTTGTTAGTGATCCGGTTATTGATATTGAAGAAAAAGTAATAAAAATGATTAATAAATGTAATTCTCGTGGAGGTGCTGATAATATATCTGTTGCGCTTTTAATGAGAGAAAGTGGTGAAGCTAAGTGATAATGAAGGGGCAAAAAATTAATGATCGTTATCAGATCGTTAAAGCAGTTGGCGAAGGTGGTATGGCTAATGTTTATTTAGCTTATGATACTATTTTAGATCGTAATGTTGCGGTTAAGATTTTACGTGGGGATTTAGCTAGTGATGAGAAGTTTGTTAGAAGATTTCAAAGAGAAGCATTATCATCAAGTAGTTTAAGTCATCCTAATATTGTAGAAGTTTATGATGTTGGTGAAGATAATGGAAATTATTATATAGTAATGGAATTTATTGAAGGTAAACATTTAAAGAATTTAGTTAAGAAACGTGGTAAGTTAACGACTAGTGAAGTAATTGATATTATGTTACAGATTACTGACGGACTTAGTGTTGCTCATGATTCTTATTTAATTCATAGAGATATTAAACCTCAAAATATAATGATTCTGGAAAATGGTTTAGTAAAGATTACTGATTTTGGTATTGCAATGGCGATTAATAATACGCAATTAACTCAAACTAATTCAGTAATGGGTAGTGTTCATTATTTACCACCAGAACAAGCTAGTGGTAAGGGATCTACTTTAAAGAGTGATATTTATTCGATGGGTATTTTAATGTATGAGTTATTGACTGGTAAATTACCTTATAGGGGTGATAATGCTGTAGAAATAGCTTTAAAACACTTAAAGGAGCCATTACCAAGTATTAAGGAAGAGTTACCTGAGTTACCTCAGAGTATTGCTAATATTATTATTAGATCTACTTCTAAGAATCCAGAAAATAGATATACTGATGCAAGAGAAATGCATGAGGATTTAGCTACTTGTATGGATGAATCTAGAGCTGACGAACCGGTAGTGAAACTTAAACATTCTGAAGCTGAATATGATGAGAAAGCTAAGAAGAAGACTATTAAAGAACTTGAGAGTAGTGTAGTTGATGATAAGAATGAAGTTATAGCTAAGAAAGTTAAAGATAGCGATTCTAAGCAAGAGAAGAAAACTTTAGTATTGCTTGCTTCAGTATTTACTGGATTAGTTGTTGTTATAACTACTATTGTTGTGTTATTTATGTTGTTATCTAATAGTGATGAGATAGAGATTCCTGATGTTAGTGGATTATCTTTTGATGAAGCAGTAGATAAGTTACAAAGTGCAGGTTTTGAAATATCAGAAGATCAAAGAGAAGTAATTAGTGATGAAGTGGATGCTGGAGATGTTGTAAGAACTAATCCGGTAGCTGGTGAGAGAAGAACTGAAGGAACTGATATAGTATTATATATTTCTATAGGGGACGGAGATAAATATATTATGGAAGATTTAGCTGGAGAAAATTATTTAACAGTTATGGGTAAATTAGAAGCTTTAGGAATTAATGTATTACTTGAGAAGAAAGATATACCTGAGGCAGATGCTGATAAATATGAAACTAATGAAATAATTGAGTTTAAACCAGAGGTGGATACTGAGTTATCTAAGGGAGATCAAGTTACAATTTATATCCCTAATATAATTATTACATATCCTGATTTTGTTGGTGAGGCATGGACTGAAGATGAAGTAATGGACTTTGCTGATGAGCATGGAATTAGAGTAACAGTTAGTTATGTTGAAACTACTAGTGCTGCAGATGGAGTTGTAGTATTCCAAAATAGAGCAGCAGGTGTTTATACAGTTACTGCTAATGGAACTTTAACTATTGAAGTTGCTAAATTACCAGAAGATGATACTACTGTAGATGATTGTAAAGTGACTGGATTGTGTTAATATGCAAGGGAAGATAATTAAAAATATATCTAACCAATATACGGTTTTGGTTAATAATAAAGAATATGTATGTACTCCTAGGGGTAAGTTTAGAAATGATAAACTTACTCCTTTAGTGGGTGATGAAGTTGTAATAGATGGTGATAATAATTATATATTAGAGATATTGCCTAGAATTAATGAATTAGATCGTCCAATGATTGCTAATGTTGATTATGCAGTTGTAATTACTAGTTGTAAGAACCCTAATTTATCAACTAATTTATTGGATAAGTTATTAAGTGTAATTATATTTAATAACATAACTCCTATTATATGTTTTACTAAGTTAGATTTATTATCTAATGCAGAGTTTAAAGAGATTAAGAAATTAAGAAAATATTATGAGTCTTTAGGGATTAAAGTGTTTTATAATTATGAGTTATTTAAAGCTAGAAGAATGCTTAAGAATAAGATAATTGTTTTATGTGGGCAGACTGGTGCTGGTAAGAGTAGTTTCTTAAATAGATTAGATAAGAAATTGAATTTAAAAACTCAAGAAATATCTTTAAGTTTAGGTAGAGGTAAACATACTACTAGACATGTAGAGCTATTTCATATAAATAAGTTTTTAATAGCAGATACTCCTGGTTTTTCAGCTTTAGAGCTTAAGAATATGAGTATTAATGATTTAAAGAGTTGTTTTTATGAGTTTAATGATAAAGTGTGTGAATATAAGGATTGTAAGCATGTTAATGAAAAGGTTTGTGGAGTTAAGGATGCTTTAGAGAACGGCAAGATATTAAAAACTAGATATGATAATTATGTTAAATTTCTAGATGAAGTAAAAAAATAATATACGAAAGTATATTTTTTTGTTTACATAGTTATAGAATTATATTTTTATTTATGATACTATTTATATGATAGGGAGTGATTTAATGAAGGTTGCAGTATCTTTTTTAAGTAGTAATGATGATTATAAGACTTGTATAAGTAATATTAATGATACAGATGCTGATTATATCCATTTTGATATTATGGATGGAGAATTTGTACCTAGTAAAAATTTTGAGATTAGTGAGTTGGGAGAATTAATAGGAGTTTGTAATAAACCAATAGATATTCATTTAATGGTTAATAATCCTAGTGCTTATATAGAAGAAATAGTTAAATATAAAGTTGATGCTATTACTATTCATAAGGAATTAGATGATTTTGATGCTTTAAGACTAATTAAGGAAAATAATATTAGATGTGGTTTAGCTATTAAACCTAGTACTAGTGTTAGTGAGTTAGTTAAGTATATTGATGATATTGATTTAGTTTTAGTTATGAGTGTTGAACCAGGTGCTGGGGGACAATCATTTATGATGAGTAGTAT
>CAYJCL010000071.1:0-4185 GCA_964368665.1 uncultured Muribaculaceae bacterium | reverse complement strand
TAGAAGATTTTAAAACTAAGTTTATAGAACATATAAAAAAGAATGGTTATTCAATTGTTGAATAACCATTCTTTTTATTGACATATTGTTGTAATTTCTGTTTTTGTTTTTCCTGTTGCTGTCCAACCAGCTATTTCTTCGTAAGCTGACCATGTATAAATGTAAGATGATGTATTTGATGTTTTAGCTGTAGCATTAATTGTTTCTTTACTATATTTAACACATTTATTTGTATCTTTTAATACGTATCCTGAAGGACAAGTATATCCTAAGAATTGTTTATCTATAGTTTTAACACATTTATTTGCTTCTAATTCATATCCTGTAGGACATGTATATTTAGCTTCTTCTTCTAATACTCTATAACATTTAGTATCTTCACCGTCACCAAGTTTTGAGTAACCATCTGGACATAAGTATGTATAATTGATTTCTTTATCTGCGTCTACTTCTTTATAACATTGTCCATCTTTTTCTGTATATCCGCTAGGGCATACTAGGTTTTTATCACCTGGTTCATAACATTTATCACCTTGTAGTTCAGTTCCAGCAGGACATGTATATGTAGTAGTTACTGTTGGTGTTTTATAATCTAAACATTGTCCGTTTACTAGTGAACCTGCTGTACAATATGAAGCTCCAGTACTCGTAATATAATTTGCATATAAGTAACATGTTGATCCACTAAGTGTTCCACCTGATGGACAAGTATATGATGTTGATCTTTGATATGTTGAGTATGTATAATACCAAGCATATGTATAACAATCACCACATGTTTTACGATATTCTCTATTTGTTAGAACTCTTTTTTCAGTCGAATTTTCATATTCACTTACTGAATAAGTATATGTATTTGAATATTTATATACCCATCCTCCAACTGATGATGTAGCTCCGTAAGTTCTTACACAGTTTGATCCGTTAGGAGAGTATCCTGAAGGACAACTTTGTGTTTGGTTAGCAGTTGCTGAACCAATAACTTTATAACATTGTGTTTTATCACTTGATAGTGTATATCCTGAAGGACATGTACTATTTACATTTTTAGTAGCTTGTGTAACTTTGTAACAAGTTGATCCATGCATTTCGTATCCAGCTGGACAAGTGTATTCAGTATTACCTGATCCATCTGTTAATCCATCTGTATAAGTATAACAAGTTGATCCGTTTAATATATATCCTTCTGGACATACATAATCAAAACCATCTTCTACTTTTATTGGATCTGCATATATAATATTTTCTTTATCATTTTCTAGAGTAGCATCAATAATTTCTTTTGAAGCTTCACTGTATTTTGCAGTAGCGTTAATTCTATCTACTTCAAAGTTTTTATAACATTTTGATCCACTAAGTGAGTAACCTGATGGACAAGTATATGTTGTTGATGTTTGATCTAATTCTCTTTTGTGTTCATATTTTGTAACTTCTTCTTCTGTACAAGAGTCAGTACATTCATCTCCGATACAAACATCATAGCATCCGATTGTTTCTAAAACGTAATCTGTTTGTTCTCCACAACTTAATTGAGTTTTTAATACATATTCATCTTCGGCAATTTTTGTAACTTGTACAAAACTGTTTTCTTTATCACATGCATTATTAAATTCATCAGTAAATGGTAGTACTAATTTTTGTTCTTCCATTTCTTTTAACGTCATGCTAGTAGATTCTCCAATATTTATTGGTAATTTATTAACAGTATAGTGTTTTCTAGCTGCGTCTTGCATTATTTCGATGTTTTCATTAAATATTCTACTATTGAATTGACTTAATTCAGGAGTAGGGATTAACCATATTAATAATATTAAGAATAATACTATTAATAATATTTTAACTATTACATCTTTCCAATTTAATTTTAAATAATATTTATCGTTCATAGTATCCCCCTTATCCTAAAGTCCTTGTTGAGTCATCGTTCATTGTTTCTTCAATATCTCTACCAATTGCATTTAATGGTCCATCTATTTCGTTGATGTTTTCAACAATGTATCCATAATTATCATATAATGCATCTAAATAAGTAATAGAAGTTGATGCATTTTGAGCATTTTGATTAGCCGCAATGATCATTCCTCTAAAGAAGTTAGCTTGTAAATATTTATCTATTCCGTTAAACATTTCACTATCTTCAAAGATGAATTCTTTAACTCCGATTTCAAATATTTGATTAGCTGCACTTTGTGCACCTTCTTTTGATGGATTGTTTTTCATTTCATTTATTAGTGAAGACATTCTTGATAACTCTTCTTGTTCTAATGTGTTATCTAAGAAGAATACTCCATAATCTAATGTATAGTTTCCAGCATTAGGATCAGTTGGTAAACCACTGATTCCTGCTATTTGTTGTGATGTTAATCCTGACATATCATAAGTATCTACTAGGATAGCTATCATTAATGCTGCACGATCCATATCACAAGCTAATGCTTTTTGATCTTCTGTTAAATAATTATAATTACACCAGTAAATTAATGAAGTAATATCTTCTTTAGTAACAGGTACTGGATTTCCATTTAAATCAGGAATAATTAAATCAATGTTATTTGATGTTAATTGATTCATGATAGTTGTAGATTTTGTTTCTACAATTTCTGCAGTAATTTCGTCATTTAATATTTCTTCTTCAGTTGTTACTTCTTCAGTTGTTTCTTCTTCAAATGTTTCTTCTTGTGAAGTAGAATTATTTGAGTTACCACTATCTACTGATTTATCTAAGTTTTTAAGTATAGTATAAGCTCCAATAGTAGTACCAGCTAATATTGCTGCTATTAGAAGAGTTATTCCTGTAACTTTACCAACTTTTTTGATTTTTTTTCTTCCAGCTTCAGTTAATAGTTCCTCTTTAGGCTTTTTAACTTTAACTTTTTTCTTTGGTTGTAGTTCAAGTAATTGATTTAGCAATACTTTTATTTCAGCTAGTTCTTCTTCAGGTGTATTTTCTTTTTTTGGTTCAGCTTTTGATTCAGCTGCTTTTTTTGCCATTATTGCTTGCAATTCTTTAGCAATTTCTGTTTGTGTTTCATTTTCAATTTTCATTTTTATTCCCCCCAATTGATAATGTTGAATAGAATATCATAATATGTAGCATAAGTCAATAAAAAACCCTTATAAAATAAGGTTTTTATTGGTAATTTTGTTTATTTATGTTATAATGTTTTCACGGGGTAGTAATGGCTTCGACAGTGTATGTAAGAATAGGACTGCAAGTAGAGGTATACTTAAATGCAAATAAAAATTAAATAACGAAACTTTTAGTTTCAATCCTGCTTTAGCAGCTGCTTAATATTAGTAGTCGTTAAACGGATTACTCACTTATTATTTTCTTATAGGTAATGATGTGGGTTCATAAATATAAGATATGTCATAATTAATGTCTATGTAGTTATGATGAATATTTATAGACTAAGAAATACTGTAGGTATGTTAGAGCCATAGTGTTTATGAAAATTAAATCCTAGCTAAACTTGTAGATGTTTTATTACTTAGTATATTGGACATGGGTTCGACTCCCATCTACTCCACCAATTGGTGATTACACACTTTGATAGTGTGTTTTTAATTTTAATAATTTATTAAGAAATCACTTTGTGATTTTTTTATTATGAGTTATAATTTAAGTAGAGGTATAATTATGAGAGAAATTGAGATGAAGTTTAGAGTTAATGATTTAGATGATTTTATCAAATTATTGACTCTTAAAGAATGCGTTATTAGTGATGAGTTAAAACAGTTTGATACTATATATGTAATGGATCTTAATGATGTTAAGAGTAAAGAAGGTTCAGTATGGTTAAGAGTTAGAAAGAGTAATGATGTAGTAGAGCTTAATTATAAGAAGCAGAGTGTTAATAAAATGGAATCTAAAGAAATTGAATTTGGGGTTACTTCTTATGATGATGCTAATGAGCTTTTAAAGGCTTTAGGTTATAAAGAATGGGTTAGGGTTAATAAAGTTAGAAGATTTACTAAATATAAAGATGTTAATATATGTATTGATGTAGTAGAAAGATTAGGGTCTTTTGTAGAGTTAGAGTTACTTATTGGTGAAGACAATGATGTTGATTATGAAAGTATTTTAAATAATGTAGCTATAGAACTTGGTATTGATATTAATGATAGAGTAGATAGTCATTATGATACAATGATATCAGAATTATAATTTACAATTGGTTTGAT
>CAYJCL010000070.1:2277-4185 GCA_964368665.1 uncultured Muribaculaceae bacterium | reverse complement strand
CTAAAGTATCAGAAACAATCATTCTTCTAAAATTAAATATTCTTTCTTCTTCAAAAAACATATGCTCAGTACGACAAAGTCCAATTCCTTCAGCTCCATAACTTCTAGCAGTTAAAGCATCTGTTTCATTATCAGCATTAGCTCTAATTTTTAAAGTTCTAACTTCATCAGCCCAGCTCATGAAAGTTTCAAAATTTCCAGAAATAGTTGGTTCAACAGTTTTAATTTGTTCACCATAAACATTACCAGTTGATCCATCTAAACTTAACCAGTCACCTTCTTTAAATACTTTTCCATCTTGAGTTGTTAAAGTTTTAGCTTCTTCATCTATTTTTAACTCACCACAACCAGATACACAACAAGTACCCATTCCACGAGCAACAACTGCAGCATGAGAAGTCATTCCTCCACGCATTGTTAAGATACCATTAGCTATAACCATACCTTCGATATCTTCAGGACTAGTTTCAAGTCTTACTAATAATAAATCTTTCTCACCACTCTCACTAGCTTCTTTAACTTCTTCAGCAGTAAAATAAATCTTACCAGTTGCAGCACCAGGTGATGCAGCAAGACCTTTAGCAATAACTACTCCATTTTTTAATGACTCAGTATCAAAATTAGGATGTAATAGTTGATCTAAAGCCTTAGGTTCAACTTTAAGTAAAGCCTCTTCTTTAGTAATCATACCTTCTTCAACTAATTCAACAGCAATACGTAGTGCAGCATCTGCAGTTCTCTTACCATTTCTAGTTTGTAACATAAACAATTTACCATTTTCAATTGTAAATTCCATATCTTGCATATCTTTATAATGATTTTCTAAAATATCACATATTTTAACAAACTCATCATAACATTCAGGCATAACATTCTTTAAAGTATCAATATGTTCAGGAGTACGAATCCCCGCAACAACATCTTCACCTTGTGCATTTATTAAATATTCACCATATAAATGTTTTTCTCCAGTAGCAGGATTTCTTGTAAAAGCAACCCCAGTACCAGAAGTATCTCCAGTATTACCATAAACCATTTCTTGAATATTTACAGCAGTTCCCCATGATCCAGGTATATCATTAAGTCTTCTATAAGTAATAGCTCTATCATTATTCCAAGATCTAAATACAGCTTTAATTGCTTCAATTAATTGTACTTTAGGTTCTTGAGGAAAATCACTTCCAGAATGTTTCTTATATTCAGCTTTATATACATCAACAACTTCTTTTAAGTCTTCAGCACTTAAATCAGTATCTAAATGAATATTCTTATCTTCTTTAATTTTATCAAATAGTCTTTCAAATGAAGATTTAGGAAATCCCATAACAACATCTGAAAACATTTGAATAAATCTTCTATAAGAATCATAAACAAATCTTTCATTACCTGTTGTAACACTAAAAGCCTTAGCAACTTCATCATTTAAACCTAAATTAAGTACAGTATCCATCATCCCAGGCATTGAAGCTCTAGCACCACTTCTAACCGATACTAATAAAGGTTTTTCAGTATCTCCAAACTTTTTACCAGTAATTCCTTCTAACTCAACTAATTTTTCATCAATTTGAGTTAAAACTTCATCAGATAATTTTTCATTATCATCATAATACTTATTACAAGCTTCAGTTGTAACAGTAAATCCTTGAGGAACAGGTAATCCAATACTAGTCATTTCTGCTAGATTAGCACCTTTACCACCAAGAATATTTTTCATAGATTTATCGCCTTCCTTGAAAGCATAAACATATTTACTCATCAAATTCCTTCTTTCTAAATTTCATAACTAATATTATAACAAAAAAATAAGTGTTTATGATTCATAAACACTTAAAATTTACAGTATTAGACATTATTTATTTCTAGGATGACTCTTAAGATATACATTTCTTAATCTCTCATTACTAACAT
>CAYJCL010000070.1:1906-2267 GCA_964368665.1 uncultured Muribaculaceae bacterium | reverse complement strand
AACATGCGTATATATTTGCGTAGTCTTTAAAGATTCATGCCCTATCAACTCCTGAACGCTTCTTAACTCTGCACCTTCATTTAATAAATGAGTTGCAAAAGAATGCCTAAGTACATGAGGAGTTACTTTTACTTTAACCATAGCTAACTTACCAAGTTTAACCAATATATTTAATACACTAATCCTAGATAATTGTTCCAACTTAGTATTAATAAATAAATAATCATTACTTACATTAAATCCACTTCTATAATCTATGTATTCTTTAATAGCACTAAGTGCATGATTACCAAAATAAACTATTCTCTCTTTAGATCCTTTACCCATTACTTTAATCGACTTTTCATTAAAATTAATATCT
>CAYJCL010000070.1:0-1896 GCA_964368665.1 uncultured Muribaculaceae bacterium | reverse complement strand
AATGTGGTAATTTCTTCTCAGATTTTCTATTTCTAATAGCTAAAAAAACATTATTATCAACTACTTTATTATTTACTAAAAAATTATAAAATGATCTTAAAACAGATACATTTCTTAAAGCACTCTTATTACTTAGTCCATCAAGTACTAATAAATACTTTCTAACAATACTTTTATCTATATCTTTAAAATTAATGTTTAACTCAGTCAAATAATCCATAAACTTAAATAAATCATTCTCATAACTAATAATAGTATTATCACTATAATTCTTATTAAACTTTAAATATTCTAAATATTCATTAATATATTTATCCATACTATCACCATTTAAATTATAACATAAAAAAAGCACAAAGTGCTTATTCAAAAGTTCTAACTAATTTATATTCTTCGTCATCATCATCAAAACAAGGAGCATCATCACCATATACAGCTCTATACTCTTCTTCAGACCATATCTCTTCATGATAATGATTAAAACTTTCTACAGAATCATCTTCAATAACTTTAGCAATTTCTTCACTTTGATCTTGCTTAGTTTTATATATTGCAAACTTCTTTCTAGATCTCTCATCTTGAATATTCATTAATATATGACGTAAAGGACCTATCTTTTTACGACTTAAAGTAGTATGAGTATAAGAATCATATCCATGTACTTGTTTAAATGTTTGCTTATCTAAATAAACAGCACAATAAACAATACGATCTATTAATTCTTTAACACTCAGTTTATAAATTGTATCTTCAGGTAAATCAATATCAAGACTTCCATAAAAATCTTCCATAATATCCCTCTTTTATACGAACAATTGTATCAAAAAAGTGACTATTTGTCAAATCATCAACTAATTAAAGATCCAATTACATCAAACAAAGAACTAATCCCTTCCGTCATAAACCCTTCAATACCATTACCTATACTTTGACCTAGTCTAGAAACAGTATTAGAATAATCTACATAATCATCAACTACATAATCCATCATATCTACAGCTTTACCATTCTTAACATCTTCTTCAAATAACTTAATTTGTTCTTCAGTAAGAGTCACTTTATCATGAATTCTTGATTCATAATAACCACTTTCTAATGCAATAGAAAGTGCTACAAAACAAATTAAAATAATATAAAACGGATACCAAAACCATCTATACTTATTCTCCTTCTTCTTCATAAACCATCTCCTTAACTATATTAGCAATAACATTAACAGTATTAGAAACTTCATCAATCGTATTATACTGTCCACCAAGTTCTAGTAAAACACTAAACCCACTTAAATCTTGATTATATACTCCATTAACTCCAGGTCCTTCCTTTAAATATATTCCTCTAGAGAAAGAATCATAAAACTCATTAAACATATTACTAAACCCATAAGCTAAATCAAGATTAATTTGATAATTATCATGCTCCTTACCAACAACAAACAAAACCCTAGCATAATTAACACCATCTATCTCAATAGTAGTTACATTCTTATTAGCAGAATCCCTATGTAAATCAATAATTAATTTAATACTAGGATATTTATTAATAGCATTAATTACATAATCATCACTAACATCATAACTCTTAGAATAAGCCCACTCATTGTCTTTTAAAATTTTAGTTAAATCAGTAGTTTCAACTATTGTAGGAACTCCTATATCATTTAATTTTTCTCTAAGTAAATAACTAGCCATCATTATATTAGGTTCAATATTATAATCAAGTAATTCTATAGAAGAATAAGTCTCACTTTGATGAGTGCTATAAATATATACTAAAGGTTCACTTACTATTCCAGGATTAGGATCTTCTACATAACTTCCAGTATCTTCTACTTCTTCATCAACATCAAAAGAAATAATATCCGAAAAAGAAAAACCAATCAAATTCTTAGGATTA
>CAYJCL010000069.1:1454-4310 GCA_964368665.1 uncultured Muribaculaceae bacterium | reverse complement strand
AATCTTCATGATAATATTTATTTAAAGCATAAGCAATTAATTCATTAGTAGTTAAATCATTAGTTAAAATTGCATTATTGCTATATAGTTTATCATGATCAAAATCAAATAAATGCACTTCATCCATAGCACCACTAACCAAAGAAGAATTTTCATTTACATAACTCTTAGCAACTAACGCTTCTTCATAATTAAAATCTTTATCTAAAGTGAAATCAGTATAACTACCAGTATCTATATTAGCAACATCTAAATATGTATCGCCACTTAATATAAATCCATAATAATAAATATAATTAGGTTCATCAAATTCATCCTTAATACCATCTATAAAAACACTATTAGTTTCAATAATTAATAATATAAAATTCTTTAATACTACTTCTTCATCACTACTACGATCAAACAAACCATCCAAGTCTTCTTCAGTTATACCATAGTCCTCTAAATCATTAGTGACATACTCATAAGCTTCATCAGCACGATAAAACTCATAGACACCTTCATAATAATTACTACTCATATCATCTTCAACTTGATACCATAGAAATTCGCTACCATCAAATATCATTCTAGAATTATCACCAAGAATCCAACTACTATCATCAAGGAATAACTCTTCTATTTCTTCCTCTTCCTTAGTATCATCACTAGTTCCAAATATTGTATCTCTCATTACATAAACACAAGCTCCTATAAATATTAAAATACCTATTAATATCCATAACCATAATAAACTTTTTTTCTTTTTAAATTGCTCTGATACATCACTAGTAACAGGTTGTTCTACTACTGGTTGCTCAACAACAGGAGTATCACCAACTGGCACATCAACCACTGGTTGTTCAACAATTGGAGATTCAACCATAGGTTGCTCTATTACTGGAGTTTCTACTACATCATTAACTATAGGAGTTTCAACAACTTCATTAACTTCTAATTTATTCCCACAACTAGCACAAAACTTTGTTCCTTGTTCATTATCATATCCACATTTATTACACTTCATATATAACACCTCTTTATTATATATAATATACCACAAAAAAATAGGTATTACTACCTATTAAAGATCAATTTTAACATCTTGCTTTTTAACTTCTTCAGCTTCAAAGAAATCTCTTTTAGTTAAACCCATATTATTAGCAATAATATTTGATGGAATAGTAACTAACATTTGATTGAAAATTGAAACGTTTGAATTATATAATCTTCTAGCAGCTTGTAAATGTTCTTCAACATCAACAATCGATGCTTGTAATTGAACATAATTTTGACTTGCTTTTAAATCAGGATAATTTTCTACTAACACGTTTAATTTTGCAAACTCTTCAGTCATTGCATTATTAGTAGCAATTTTCTCTGACATAGACATACCACTTCTTAACTTAACAACTTCTTTTAAAGTTTTTTCTTCATACTTAGTATATCCTTTAACAGCATCTACCATCTTAGTTAATACATCATATCTTTTAGTTAAAGCAACATCAATTCCAGAATCAGCTTCATCAATTTTTACTAATGTAGAATTTAATTTATTATATACTGATACAATCCATAATAATATAATAATAATAACTACTACAACTCCAATTAAAATACCCATATAAACACTCCTTCTAATTAAATCTTATCATTTATAAATATATACTTCAATACTAATATATAACATAGTGTAAACTATTTAAATAAATTAGTATCTAAATTTAACTCATCAACAAACTGAGTAATTCTTATAATATCTTCATTTATAGAAGAATTAATATTTTCTAAAGTTAATTCTTTAGACATATTAGGTTCAAACCCATTTTTGTTATTATAATTAGCTATATATAACTTATTATTATCAAACCCAAACAACATATCAGATTTATTACCTTTAACTATATTTTTAATTCTATCCATCATATGAGGTGTTAATATATAAAAAGCATCTAACTCATTTAAAGCACTAACATCAAACATTTTATTAAATTCAATATCTTCCATTTTTACTTTAACATATTTATTTCTTACAGGAGTAATTCTTCTACTTCTAATACAAACATCAGATTTAAAACTCTTATGAAAATCAAAAATCATTAAACTACCTCTAAAAATAGTATCATAAGTAGTATTACCTTCATCATCAGTATCTCTTTCTTCTATTAATAAATCACTATATTCTAAATTAACACCATTATAAGTTCCTTTAAAATAATCATTAGCGCTATAACGATCACCAGTAGATAACATTCCAATAGAATCAACCATATCTTTAGAAAATCCATATTCAGGATGATATTCTAAATTATTAACAACATTACCTAGTGCAACTTTTACAAAATTATCCTTATAAGCTTTTTTAAACTCACTACCAAACTTAGTACTCTTGTATGCAAAATAAATTACAAAAGGTAATAATATAATGCTATACCATTTAACAATAACAATAGCTACTATAAATAAAACTATAAACAGTAAATTAAACCCCATAAATTTCTTAGCTTGAGTTCTTAATAACTCTATATCTTCTATCTTCATAAATTCCTACTTAAATAAGTTATTATCTAAATCTAAATCTTCTACAAACTGAGTAATCTCTAATATCTGAGAATTAATAATATTAATAACTTCCTCTTCATTAATTTTTTTAAATACCGATGGTTCAAAACTATCCTTACCAGACGAATTAGCAATATGTAAATTATTATCAATAAAACCAAACATCATCTTGCCTTTATTCTTAGATGTTAAATCTTTAATTTTTTGCATCATATGTGGTGTCATAATATAAAAAGCATCTAATTCATTAAAAGCTTGCGTATAAAACATATTGTTAAATTCCATGTCCTCCATTTGAACATTCTCATAACT
>CAYJCL010000069.1:0-1444 GCA_964368665.1 uncultured Muribaculaceae bacterium | reverse complement strand
ATTTCCACCAAATAAACCATTTCCTAATGCTCCATAAAATCCTTTTTCTAAAACTCTAACATTAGATTTAAATTTTTTATTAAAAGAAAACACCATCCAACTACCCCTAAAAGTAGTTACATATCTTCTATCTTTTCCAGACCCTCTTCTCTCTTGAATATGTATATCAGAAAATTCTAAACTAACATTTTTATAAGTACCTTTAATATAATCATTAGAAGTAAACACGTCTCCTGTATTCAATAAATTAGTTCCTCTTACAAAATCTCTAGATAAACCAAACTCAGGTTGATAATCAAGATTTGTAATTATCTGATTTAAAGCCTTCTTAACAAAAAACTCCTTAAATGATTTTTTATATTTTTTAGAAGCACTATTACTTAAAAATATACTAATTACAAAAAAAACCATAATAATCATTGCAACAGGAATATTATTAAGTATCATTATAGTTAAAGAAAAACCTGCAAATAAAACTATTAATAAAATAGTATATATTAAAGCATCCTTTCTTAATTTTTCTAATTCTTCAACATTATTCATTTACTTCAACTTCTTTCTCTTTAAACAATAACTTACTATCCTTCATTTCTTTAGGAATAGTTATATCCATATACTTTAATATAGTAGGAGCTACATTAGTTAAATCTCCATCAACTAATGAAACCTTTTCATCAGTCATAATAAATGGTACTAAACTAGTAGTATGAGTAGTCATAGGATTACCATTCTCATCTAACATAATATCTACATTACCATGATCTGCTAAAATACACACAGTATAAAAATTATCTTGAGCAACACTAATTAATTTAGCTAAACACTCATCTACAACTTTTACTGCTTTTATTGAAGCATCTAAATTACCAGTATGACCTACCATATCAGTATTAGCATAATTAACTAAAATAAAATCATAATCATTTTCTAAGCAATTAACAACTCGATCAGTAACTTCATAAGCACTCATTTCAGGTTTTAAATCATAAGTAGCAACCTTAGGTGATGGAATTAAAAATCTATCACACTTATCAAGTTCTAAATCCTTACCACCATCAAAGAAATAAGTAACATGAGCATACTTTTCAGTTTCAGCAACTCTAGCTTGAGATAAACCTAAATCTGCTAAATAAACTCCCAATGAATTCCTAACACCATCATCCTTAATTAAAGGAATTACTTTACTATCTTTATCAATTTCTAAAAAAGAATAAACTACTACATTATTATCAGTTAACATCTTCGTAATCTGCTTAGCTCTATCAGCTCTAAAATTTAACCACATAACAGTGTCATAAGGTTTAATTAAAGCATTCCTATTCATAAACATAGGTTTTAAAAACTCATCAGTAATTCCTTTATCATAACTAGTATTAATAGCTTGTTTATAATCGATTACCGGAGTACCTACTCCTTTAGTAACTAAATCAAAATATATTTTAGT
>CAYJCL010000068.1:0-4570 GCA_964368665.1 uncultured Muribaculaceae bacterium | reverse complement strand
TGATATGATGCATCAAGATGATAATATGATGCATGAAGCTATGGATTGCTGTGAACCAATGAATTGTTGTGAACCAATTGTATGTCCTCCAGTTATGGAGTGTCCTGAAGAGAGATGTCATACAAGAGAAATAGTTCATGAAGTTCCTCATATTGTGCCAATTAATACTAAAATTATTAATTGCCATGTTTATAAACATGTATGGATTCCTAAATATACTTGTTGTGAAGAAAATAGAGTAGTTAATGTTTGTGAAAAACGTTGTCGTTTTTAGTCTCAATTTCTTGAGATTTTTTTAATTATATGTTATTATTTTTATAGGTGGTAGTATGAAAAGTAAAGGTTATACGTTTATTGAGATGGCTGTTGTTATGATTGTTACTGGAATTATAGTTTTAGTTGTTTTTTTGAACACATCATATGCTTTTGTTGATCGTAGTGATGAGCATTATGAAGATAAAGTCAATATGATTTTAATTCATGCTAAAGAATATGGAAAAAACTCAGATACATTGAAAAGAGATAATGCTGAAATTGTTACTGTTCATACTTTAATTGAAAGTGGCTACTTAGTTGGTGATGAAAATAATTTAATAATGGATCCAAGGAATGCAGAGGAAACATTGAATGATTTAGAAATAATGTTGAAGTTGAATTCTGAAGGAGAAGTTGTTGCTACATTAAACGAATAGAGTAAAGTTTTTGTAAACTTTACTCTTTTTAGTGTATATATTTGTTAATCTTTAGTAAAATGATATTGTAAGGGAGTGAGTAATATGTTATATCCATCTATTGATAAACTACTTAATGTAGTAGATTCTAAGTACAAACTAGTTCATGTTGTTTCTAAAAGAAGTAAACAAATGTTAGAAAATAAACATTTACAACTTAAAGAAGAAGACTATTTAAATAAAAAAGAATTAGGAAGATCTTTAGAAGAGTTAGAAAAAGGACTTATTGTTGTTAAACAATAAGTTCTTTTTATTGACAATAAGATATTAATACCTTAGTATATTTACTTGAGGAGTGATATATATGTATTTTAATGATTCTTTGGATTTAATAGTTGATTCTTCTGAGATTAATTCTAATGTTTCTGTTGAATATAGTGTTTTAAAAAAATTATCAATTTTAGGAGAAATAACTACTGGTGAACTTAATAATTATTTTAAAGGTATGGAAATCGAGAAGTTTAATGAATTATTGGAAGATAGTTATATTGATACTAAATTTAGTAAATCTATGATAGTTTATGAAACAGAGAAGGTTTATTCTTTATCTAAAAAGGGTGAAACTTTTATTTTTAAAACTGAAAATAATGAGTCAATTATTAATTACCGTG
The DNA here is from genome assembly GCA_964368665.1 of uncultured Muribaculaceae bacterium. Lineage (GTDB taxonomy): Bacteria > Bacillota_I > Bacilli_A > RF39 > UBA660 > CAYJCL01. The sequence goes on along the minus strand of CAYJCL010000068.1, from coordinate 3,228 downwards.
CTAAGTTAGCTAGTATTGGAGTACCTGACTTTATATTTGATATGTTTTTAGAACATAGAAATACTAAGTTGTCTATATTTACTATTTTTGATTTAGATAAATTATATGAGTTTGTAATGGATTCTTATTACCCTGATAAAGGTGATGAAAATCCTAGACATGAAATGATTCATTCATTAATTATGGCAATGAGACAAAAATAAAACATCATTAAAATGATGTTTTATTTTGGAATTATTCAATTAAAAACGAACATAATATGTTCGTTTATATTCTAATTTGGTGGAGAATAAGGGATTCGAACCCTTGACCTCCACGGTGCAAGCGTGGCGCTCTAGCCAACTGAGCTAATTCCCCAAATCAAGAACAAATTAATAATATCATAAAATGATTATTCGTGCAAGTATTTTTTTAACTTTTTGCCATATATTTAATGTAGGAGGAGACTAATATGGATCATTTACCTGAAGTTTCTCCTTTTGCTTTTACTACTTCTAGTGTTGTAGTTGGTTATTTATTAATAGGAAGACTTACCGCCAATGAACAAGGCGCTTTAGGTAACTGGCTATGTGGTGTTGGACAAGTTTTACTTACTCATGGGTCATATCAGTTAGTTTTAGATGAAAGAAGGCTTGCTTATGAAGAAAATTTAGATGATAATACTCCAGATAGTATTGATAAGTTTGGAAGACCTTATAAAAAGAAAGATGTTGATGTGATTAAAATGTTTCAATCGGTAATTGAAGCGTTAGAAATGGAGATTGCTGAGTTAAAGAAGAGTATTGACAAAAAGTGAGATATATTATATTATTTATTTACAAACGAAGATAAAAGAAGAGTAAGATATTGTTATTTTTAGAGAGTCAATGGATGGTGTGAATTGATAATATAATATATCCCAAGAAGCTTTTGGAGTTTATAGGTTAATCTCTTTATAGATTTTGAGTTTTAATTAAGGTGGTACCACGGCTGATTCGTCCTTAGATGGAAGTCGTGTTTTTTTGTGGAAGGAAGTGTTATTATGAGTAGTAAAGATTTAGCTAATGTTATGTATCCAAATGTTAGTAAAAATATTATGGATTATGAGGAGTTATATCCTAAAAGAGAACTAGGAGAAGGTGCAATTGTAACTAGGTATGCACCTAGTCCAACGGGATTTGTACATATGGGTGCTTTAATGACTTCTTTTGTGGGTCGTAAAGTTTCTAAAGATACTGGTGGAGTATATTATTTAAGAATTGAAGATACTGATTTAGAAAGATCTGTTGAAAATGGAGTAGAAGGTATTATTGATGATTTGAATAGTTTTAAGATTGAATTTGATGAAGGAGCAATTTCTTTAGATGAAGATAAAGGTAAATATGGGCCTTATATTCAAACTAAGAGATTAGATATATATCATACTTTTGCTAAGTATTTAGTAGAAAACGAAATGGCTTATCCTTGTTTTTGTAAACCTGAGGAATTAGATGCTATTAGAAGTCATCAAGAGTCTCGTAAGGAAAGACTTGGATATTATGGAAGACATGCTAGATGTCGTTATTTAAGTGTTGATGAAAGAATTAAAAGAATAGAAGCTGGAGAGTCTTATGTATTAAGATTATATTCTACTGGTGATTTTGATAAGAAAGTAACTGTTAATGACTTAGTAAGAGGAAGAGTTGATTTTCCACAAAATGATATTGATCATGTATTAATTAAGAGTAATGGAATACCTGTATATCATTTTGCGCATGTAGTAGATGATCATTTAATGCGTACTACTCATATACTAAGAGGTGAGGAGTGGATTTCTTCTACACCACTTCATATTGAATTATTTAATAAGTTTGAATTTGATGTCCCTAAATATTGTCATTTAGGTTTAGTTATGAAAGATGATAATGGTGTTAGAAGAAAGTTATCTAAGAGAAAAGATCCTGAAGCTGCTGTAAGTTATTATGCGGAAGTGGGTATTCCTATTGAAGCTGTTAGAATATATTTAATGACTTTAGCTAATTCTAATTTTGAAGGATGGTTTGATCAAAATAAAGACAAATCTATAGATGAGTTTGAATTTGATTTTAAGAAAATGAGTGTTAATGGTTCAATATTTGATATTGAGAAGTTAAACAATATTAGTAAAAACTATTTATCAAGACTAAGTGCTTTAGATGTATATGAAAACTTATGTGCTTGGAGTAGTACTTATGATAAGGATTTTAATGATTTAATTACTAAGTATAAGGATTATACTGTTAGTGTTTTAAATATTGAAAGAGAGGTTAAGAAACCTCGTAAAGATTTTGCTTCTTATAATATGATTAAAGATGCGATATGGTATATGTATGATGTGTTATTTGTTACTGATAATTATGAATGGCAAAGTATTAATGATTTGGATGATGTTAAGTTAATATATAATACTTATTTAAATAAGTATTATGATGAATCAGATGATAAAGAAACATGGTTTAATAAGATTAAGGAATTATGTGAAGAGTTGGGTTATACTACTGATATGAAAGCCTATAAGGAAAATCCTGGTGCATTTAAGGGAAGTGTTGCAGATGTGTCTCAAGTAATTAGAATAGCTGCTACTACTAAGTGTATGACTCCTGATTTATATGAAATATTAAAACTATTAGGGAAAGATAGATTAATTAATAGAAGTAACTTCTTGTAGAAGTTACTTTTTTATTGACAAATATGAATTATAGTATTATTATAATGGCTCGTTGAAGGGGGCGTTATTTATGAGTAAAATAGTAACAAGAGACGAATTTAAAGTTATGTGTATGCTTAATGCACACGATAAAGCTTATGGAAGTGAAGCAACTGATCTTAAGTTAAGATGGATAGTTGAAGGAAAAACTAAGTTTATACGTATTGATGAAACACAAAAGGTGAAAGTAGTTGAAAAACCTCAAACACTTGAGGTAGATGAGACTAATTATCCTATTTTTGTTAAGAATCATCGTAACAGAGTTATGAAGTTAGAAGCTGAGATGAATAATTTAATTGTAGAAGGAGAATATACTTTTACTAAGTTAGAATCTTTAAGAAGAACTTTTGATGCTTTATTACATGGAGATAATATCCATATGAGACTTTTATCTATGTTAGTTCAAATGTTTGAAGGGTTGACCGAATTTATGGATGAATATGATTATGATAATTTATCTGCTAGTGAGTTTAAAGCTTGTATTGTTTTATGTAGTGCATTTGGAATGAAAAAACCATTGATTG
>CAYJCL010000067.1:4222-4678 GCA_964368665.1 uncultured Muribaculaceae bacterium | reverse complement strand
ATTATATACAGTAAATACATCATGTACAGCCAATAATAATAGAGGTAATGAATATTTCACATCAATATTTAATTTATTTAATAGAGATAACTATCAAACATCAAGTTATCATAACTATATAGATGCCTACTATGATCGAAAAACAATTCATAATAATATGGGTAGCGGAGAATATTTCAATACTACCGACCTAGGAATACCATATAATTCTATATACGAAGAATGGCCTAGTGATGATTTATTAATGACTAAAGTTCTAGAACAATTAGAGGGTCAAGATAGATTTATGGCATGGGTAACAACAGTAACATCACATCAGCCATATCATGTATATAGTGAATTTGGTAATCTTCATTTAGATTTATTTGAAGATACAGATTATAACATGTCAGTAAAAAGATATTTATCAAAATTAAAAGAATTTGATATAGCTATAGGAACATAAATAGAAGGACA
>CAYJCL010000067.1:3874-4212 GCA_964368665.1 uncultured Muribaculaceae bacterium | reverse complement strand
TAATAAAAAGGGATACTATATGATACAGTTATAGTAATGTATTCAGATCACTACCCATACGGATTGTCTGATAATTCATTAAATCAATACTTTGATTATGATGTATCAGTAAATAATGAAGTTGACAGAACACCATTTATAATTTATAATCCTGAGTTACAACCAACGAAATTTGATGATTATACATCATTAATGAACATAACACCTACAGTAGCAAATCTATTTGATTTAAACTATGATCCAAGACTTTACTCAGGTATTGATTTATTCAGCGAAGATAATCAAAATCGAGTAACATTTGCAGATGGTTCATGGCAAGATGATGTAGGATTTTATAA
>CAYJCL010000067.1:806-3864 GCA_964368665.1 uncultured Muribaculaceae bacterium | reverse complement strand
AAATGGCAAATTTAGCTATAAAAACAGGATATCATGAATATTTAGGACATCAATTAGCAGGATTAGGAGCACCAATCACGAATAATAATTAAAAGGAGAGATTTTAATGAAAAAACTAGTAATAGTGGAATCACCAAGTAAAAGTAAAACAATAGAAAAATATTTAGGTGAAGATTATAAAGTAGTATCAAGTAAAGGTCATATTAGAGACCTTGCTACTACAGGTAAATATGGTCTAGGAGTAGATGTTGAAAATGATTTTACACCTAACTATATTCCAATAAAAGGTAAAGCAAAAACTATTACAGAACTAAAAAAAATGTCAAAATCCTTTGATAAAGTAGTACTTGCAACCGACCCAGACCGTGAAGGAGAAGCAATATCATGGCATCTATATGATGCCATGGGATTGAATGAAAAAAACTATGAAAGAGTTACATTTCATGAAATAACTAAAAGTGTAATTCAAGAAGTATTTAATTCTCCAAAAGAATTAGATATGGATTTAGTTAAATCTCAAGAAACAAGAAGAATCCTAGATAGAATAATTGGTTTTAGATTAAGTAAACTAATGCAATCTAAAACAGGAGGAAAAAGTGCAGGAAGAGTTCAAAGTGTAGCACTAAAACTAATAGTAGATAAAGAAAGAGAAATACTAGCGTTTATTCCAGAAGAATATCATACTATTACAGCAATATTTAATGAATTTGAAGCTAACTTAGAAAAATATAAAAATAAAAAACTAGAAATTAAAAATCAAGAAGAAGTAGATACTATTTTAAATAACTTAGGTGAAGATTTTAAAATAGCTAATATTGAAACAAAAGAAAGAAATAAAAGAGCTAAAACACCATTTAAAACTTCAACACTTCAAGCAACTGCAGTAAATAAATTAAACTTCTCATCAAGAAAAACTATGTCAGTAGCTCAAAAACTATACGAAGGTATCGATTTAGGTAAAGAAACAGTAGGGTTAATAACATATATGAGAACTGACTCTATTAGATTATCGCCATTATTTATCAATGATACATTTAAATATATTGAAGATAAATATGGAAAACAATATCTAGGAAGTGTTAAAGTAGAAAAAAATTCAAATGCTCAAGATGCTCATGAGGGTATAAGACCTACAGATATTAAAAAAACACCAGAGTCTATTAAAAGTGCTTTAACTCCAGATGAATATAAATTATATAGTTTAATTTATTATAGAACACTAGCTAGTTTAATGGCCGATGCTAAAACTAATAATACAGGAATAGATATTCTAAATAACGATTATCTATTTAGAGCAACTGGATCAGTATTAAAATTTGATGGGTATTTAAAAGTTTATCAAAAATATGAAGATTCAGAAGATAAAATACTTCCAGAACTAAAAGAAAATTCAATCTTAAAAGCTAATGAAGTGAAAACAGAACAACACTTCACAAAACCAACACCAAGATATACAGAATCTTCATTAATCAAAGAATTAGAATCCCTTGGTATTGGAAGACCTAGTACATACGCTACAATTATTTCAACACTAAAAGATCGTAGTTATGTAACAATCGAAGAAAAGAAATTCATACCTACAGAAGTAGGTATTGAAACAACAGATAAATTACAAGAATTCTTCTCAGGAATAGTAAATGTAGAATATACTGCTAATATGGAAAATAATCTAGATGAAATAGCAGAAAATAATCAAGATAATATTAAAGTGTTAAAGGAATTCTATGATAACTTTGAACCATTAGTTCAAGAGGCTTTCCAAAATATGGAAAAGAAAGAAGCAGAAGAAACTGGAGAAACATGTCCAGAATGCAATTCACCATTAGTAAAAAGAAATGGTCGTTACGGAGAATTCGTTGCTTGTTCTAACTATCCAACATGTAAATATATTAAAAAAGAAGAAAAACAAATTATTGAAGTTGCCAAATGTTTAAAATGTGGTGGATCAATAGTTGAAAGAAAAACAAAAAGAGGAAAAGTATTCTACGGATGTAATAACTTTCCTAAATGTAAAACAGCTTTCTGGGATAAACCAATTGATGAAAAATGTCCAACATGTGATTCTCAAATGGTAGAAAAAAATAATGAAAAAATATGTCCAGAATGTAGTAAAGAAGACAAAGACAAAAAATAATGATTTTTTGTCTTTTTTATGCTATTATTATTCTAGGTGATAATAAATGACTAAGACAAAAGTTATTTTAATTATAATTAGTATATTACTTGTTATCTCAACCATCATAGGAGTATCTTATGCTATATGGATGGTTTCAAGACAACAAACAGATGATAATCTTGTTAATACAGGATGTTTTAATATTGATTTTATTGAAAATTCAGAAGCTATTAATCTTAATGGAACTTATCCAATGCCAGAAATAGATGGTCAAAGAACATCTCCTTATTCATTTACAATTGAAAACACATGTGCAACAACGACAGTGTATGACATAAATTTAGAAGTTTATAATGATACAACACTAGATCATAATTTAATTAGATATAGTATGGACGGAACTCAATCAAAATTAGTAACAGATGTGTCTTTAACCTCTGCAACATTAGAAAATACTACATCATACAAAATAGCAGAATATACAACAAGTACAGGAGGATCTAATACTCATCAATTTAGAATGTGGGTTGATGAGTCAGGAACGCTAGCAAATTCACAAAATAAAACAGTTAGAGCTAAAATTGTAATTATAGCAAGAACAGAAACAACTCAACTATATAAAGAAGATATCTTAGTAGGTAACGACCCAGTTCTTACAGAAGGTTTAATCCCTATATCAATAGCAGCAGATGGAACAATAACTAAAGCAGATATCTACACAGAATGGTATGAGTATGAAAGTAAACGATGGGCGAATGCAGTAGTGGTGAATGATCCGAATATATTAACTGCGCCTTCAGGAACAGTAATTAACGAACAAAACATAAATCAGTATTTAGTGTGGATACCGAGATATAATTATGATTCAGCATCTATTGTATCTGCTGATAAAGGTATCTATGTATATTTTGTGGAGAAAAGTAAATCGGCTCATCCAGCATT
>CAYJCL010000067.1:0-796 GCA_964368665.1 uncultured Muribaculaceae bacterium | reverse complement strand
AATAAAGAATTATCAGGCATTTGGGTTGGAAAGTTCGAAATATCAAATAACTATAAAACAATACCCAATGCAAATGCAATAGCAAATACAAATGTCAGTACATTATATAATGGTATATATAATGTAAACAACAACTATAATTTAGATAGTACCAGTGACATTCACATGATAAAAAACATTGATTGGGGCATGTTGCAATTTTTCATTCAATCAAAATATGGAATATGTAATAACGATTTGACATGTACTGACGATTCTGGAAATAATAATATAATTACCCCAAATGGTTACGCAACCATTGGTCCAAGAACAATAGTGCCCGGATGTGGTGGATTAACATCAGTTAATGCAGAGTGTCCTTTAGAAAATAGATGGTTAACGGAAAATGGAACGAAAGCAAGTTCTAACCAAAATATAACAGGCATATATGACTTATCAGGTGGAAATTCTGAATATACAATGGGTAATATGTTAGCTTCAAATGGAGATCTTTTTGTTGCAGCCTCGATTTACTACAATCCCAGAATCAAAATATTATAACGAATACCAATATACCGAAGTATCATATTCGCTATTTACAAACAATTTAGTTGGAGATGGAACACTAGAATTAAATCCGAAATATCCCACAACCACACAGTGGAATTCTGCTCTTACAAGAACATTTAATGGAAGATATGGAGATGCATGGACAAGAAGAGGAACAGGGAACAACATTTGGTCATTTTGGTATCACACTGGTGGTGCAGAAGAAAGCACTTCCACAAGAGCAGTTCTAACACCATTAATATAAACA
>CAYJCL010000066.1:0-4704 GCA_964368665.1 uncultured Muribaculaceae bacterium | reverse complement strand
ATTTCAATATGAAAGGGGAGTTAAATATTTCAACATTAAAAGTAGGGTCTAAATCAAATCCAAATAGTGTTGCTGGAGCAATTGCAAATATTTTTAGAGACAATAACGAATCAGTAGAAATACAATGTATTGGAGCCGGCGCCCTAAACCAATCAATAAAAGCAATTGCAATAGCAAGAGGATTTGTTGCACCACTAGGAAAAAATCTAGTATGTATACCTGCTTTCACTGACGTATCAATCGATGGAAGTGAAAGAACTGCTATCAAATTAATAATAGAGACTAAGTAAGTCTCTATTTTTTATAAATTAAGCAATAATGCTAACCCAATTCCAGAAATAATAATTACTAATCCAGTAAGTAATGCATTAACATATCCAGCTTTTAAATCTTCCTGTTTATCTTCTTCAAAATCAATTCCTTGACCATTATTAAGTGTTAACTTTTTACCACTTAAATCTTTACTACTATTACTAACTTCCAATCTAGCGCTTTGATTTTCCTTGTAATAATTAATTTCACTACTTTGTAATTCAGTAACATCTTCTAATACTTCCATATTATTCATTATAAACTCATATTCAGATAATAAAGCAGTAACATCAGGTATTAAATAATCTTTAACTAATAAAATTGCTTTCATCAACGATCTATAAGCTTGAATAACTTGATTATTAACATTAGTTGATTCAAATAACATATCATAATATTGTTTTCTTAAATTTAACTGATCTTGATAATTTTTATTTATTATAAAAACTTGAGGTTCTATAATATCAATTAAATCTTTTACTTTAAAATAAGGCAACATTTCTTTAAATTCTAAATCATAAAGTAACATACTTAAATGAAAATTACCTAAATTAATTTGCTTGTCTTCAACTAATAAGAAATTGTTTTCAATAAAAAAAGCATCTAAATTTGGATTTTTACTTTTCATAATATTTAAAGCATTAGTATTATGTAAATTCATACTATTATTATCCATCTTCAGTCACCTTCTATCTTATTAATATAATAACAAAATAATCAAATAATTACAATAAAGAAAATCAAAAAAATATAAATAACTTAAAATTAAATTATTATATAAAATTAAATAATAAAAAATAAAAACAGTATATAAAAAAATAAGTTTCTATAAAATAATTTTTTCTAAAACATAATTTTAATGATTTGCACCATTAATTACCATATGTTATAAGTTCATGAGAAAGGAGGAAATATCATGTTAAATCAAGTAGTAATAGTAGGAAGACTAACTAAAGATCCAGAAGTAATATCAAAAGAAAATGGCAAAAAAGTATCTAATATAGTAGTAGCAGTACCAAGATCATTTAAAAACTCAGACGGAACATATGACACGGATTTTTTAAAATGTACCCTTTGGGATGGAATAGCTAAAAATACTAAAGAATATTGCAAAAGTGGAGACATCATAGGAGTTAAAGGAAGACTACAAGGTTCACTAGTGACTAAAGATGATGATACTAAGTATTATCAAACAGAAATAGTTGCAGAAAAAGTAACGTTCTTATCAAGTAAAAAAGAAACTCAAGACAAATCATCATAAAATAATTCATCTGGTTTCTTATTTAAAACTTTGGCAATTTTAATTGCCATCGAGTAGGAAAGAGATCTCTTGCCAGTTTCGATATGGTAATAATGTGCTCTACACACACCCACCTTTTTGGCCATTTCCGATCCGGTCAATTTATTATAAGCACGGATCTCTTTCAACTTTATTAATTCTTTCATAAATAAATTATATACTAACAAGTGAATAAACTCAAGAAAAAGTTTTCATAATGTGTACATAAACCAAAATAATTATTAAGAATACTATAATTTTAACAAGAGGTGATTTCATGATAATAGGTGATAGATTAAGAAAACTAAGAGAAGAAAAAAATCTAACTCAAACAGAATTAGGAAGTATCATTGGAGTTAAAAAATCTGCTATCAGTTCATATGAACATGAAAAAAGAATGCCAAATAGCGAAACAATAATATCATTGATGCAAGTCTTTTCTGTCAGTGCTGATTACTTAATTGGAGCAGACCATTTAATTAAAACAGTATCAAAAGATAAAGAAATCACAACATTAACAAAAGAAGAATTAATATTCTTAAGAGAATTAAAGAAAAATAAATATATTTATGATATTCTTCTAGAAGAACCAAAAAGAATAGCTGAATTAATAAAAAGTAGAATCGGGTAATACCGATTCTTATTATTTTTTTATAAATTATTTCATATATATTAATTAGGTGATTTAATGAAAAAAATATTTGAATTTATTGGACTAGGAGCTTTCATACTCTTTAGTTTTTATTATACAGAAAAAGCTGCTATATATGCAGGAGAACAAAACCCTATTATGCAAAATATAAATAACTCCAAAGAAGATCACTATATAGAAAGTACTAATGCTATAGTAGAAAATAATACAATAATTCCTGGACTTTATGGAAGTGAAATCAACGTTAATAAAAGTTTTTCTAATATGAAAAACTTAGGAACATTTAACAAATACTATTTGATTTTTGATTACTTTCCACCAGAAATAACCCTAGAAGATCATATCGATAAAACTATTATTTCAGGAAATAATAATGTAAGAGAAGTAAGTATTATAATTACATCTAAAAACCATCAAGAAATTCTAACATCTAATGAAATAACTTTTTCATATGCAGGAACTTTAACAAACTATCAAATAGAATATGAAAATATTAACACAGAATCAAATGCAGATGATTTCAAACAACTAAATAAACTAATCAAAGAAGCAAATAGTAATATATGCCTAACCAATACAAGAGTTAATATTACAGAATGTAAAAATAATAACTATTATTTAGTTAATCCTTCATTAATTATGACTAATAATAATTTAATAGATATTAAGACAAAACTAAGTAATGGAAGTATAATATATATTAACGAAGACACATCCAATGAGCAATTGTTATTGCTTATAAAAGAAATAAAATATAAAGGTCTAGAAATAGTAAAACTAAGTGACCTAATCAAAGAAAATAAATAACACTCATTTGCTAAATAAATAATAATATGTTATAATCTATATATCCGAAGTCTTTATTATTTATAGAAAAGAGTGAAATAATGAGTAAAATAAAAATCCACGCAATAGGTGGGTTAAACGAAAATGGAAAAAATTGTTACGTAGTAGAAGTTGATAATGATATTTATGTATTCGACTGCGGAATAAAATATGCTAACGAAAACTTATATGGAATAGATTACATTATTCCAGATTTTAGTTATTTAGTAAAAAATAAAAAAAATATTAAAGGATTATTCCTTACACACGGTCATCGTGAAAACATGGGAGCTACAAATGAATTACTAAGTGAAATTCCTAATTTAAAAGTATATGCAACAAAATATACTAAACATATTTTAGAAAATTCAAATGTTCCTCAAAATAATATAATTGAAATTACACCAGGTAAAAAAATAGACTTTGGTAATGCTAGTGTATTTTCAATAAACGTTAACCATAGTGTTCCAGGATCAGTTATGTATGTATTAAATACCAAAGATGGATCAATTGTTTATACAGGAGACTTCATCATTGATCCAACTATGACAGATGATTATGGAATGGATTTAGGTAAAATAGCATATGTAGGAAAACAAAAAGTTCTTGCATTATTAAGTGAAAGTCCTCATTCAGAGAAAAAAGGACATACATCACCAAATCATAGACTAAAATTTGTTTTCAAAGATGCATTACACCATAGTAATGATCGTACAATATTCTTAGTACTACCAAATCATTTATATACAATGCAAGAAATATTTGATAGCGCAGCTAACTTACATCGTAAAGTAATAATAATGGGTAAACAATTACAAAACACAATTACATTTGCAAAACAAAATAACTATTTAAAATTTAACGATTCAATATTGGGAGATTTATCTAATATTAACGATAAAGATGCAATCATTATCGTTCCAGATACAAAAGATAATCCTTATGCAAGTATTAATAAGATTATTAATGGATATGATAAATTCATTAAATTACAACCAACTGATACAGTAGTATTTGCGCTTCCAAGATATGATAGTAGTGAAAAAATATTAGTTAAAACAGAAAATTCATTAGCAGAACAAGGTTGTAAAATTGTATCAATTCCAAAAGATAAAGTAGTATTACACCATGCTTCATCAGAAGATTTAATGCTAATGATTGATTTAATTAAACCTAAGTATTATATGCCAGTAGAAGGAGAATATCGCTACATGGTAAATAATGCAGCTCTTGCAAAGAAACTTAATATTCCAGAAGAAAATATTATTTTAAGGCAAAATGGAGAAGTAGTAGAATTTGAAAACGGGAAATTACTTGCTACTAATAACAAAATAAAAATAAATGATATTTTAATCGATGGAAAAAGTTCGGATGATGTTGGAGAACTAGTTATTAAAGATCGTGAAATGTTAAGTGAAAATGGTATAGTTCTAATTAGTGCAACTATATCAAGACAAGGGAAAATACTATTAGTAGGTCCTGAAGTAACAACAAGAGGATTCATCTATGTTAAAGATTCAGGAAGTATGATTGAAGAAATAAAAAAGATATCTGCTACAGTTATAGAAAGAAACATTACCGTAAACTATATTGACTATAATAAAATTAAAACAGAAATTAGAGAAGAGTTAGGAAA
>CAYJCL010000065.1:0-4741 GCA_964368665.1 uncultured Muribaculaceae bacterium | reverse complement strand
CGTCTTCATTTTTATCATGAAAGAAGACTGGTTTATTATTAATTGATTTTACTATATCTTCTGTAATGTGATGATCTTTGGTTGCGTAGTAAGATATTTCTAGTAAATTTATAGCACTTCTAAAATCTCCTGATGATAATTTTGCTATGTATTCTAATGTTTTTTTATCTATTTTAATATTTTCTAAATGTTTAATAGTATTTTTTAATCCTTTAACTATATCTTCGATAGTTAAGTTATGTAATTCAAAGATGTGACAACGTGATCTAATAGCAGGGTTTATTTTATGATAGGGGTTTGATGTTGTCATACCTATTAGAATTATTAATCCTGATTCAATATGGGGTAGTAATAGATCTTGTTTGTCTTTATTTAATCGATGGATTTCGTCCATAATTAAAATCATTTCACCTTCCATTTTTGCTTCTTCGATAACGATATCAAAATCTAGTTTATTATTTATAGTAGCGTTTAAAAAACGATGTTTTTTTTCTAATGAGTTAGCTATTGCATAAGCTATTGATGTTTTTCCAATACCTGGTTTTCCATATAAGATCATGGAAAATAGTTTTTTGTTTTTAATTAAGTTAGTTAATACTTTATCTTTACCAACTAAATGAGTTTGACCTACGATATCATTTAATGATTTTGGTCTTAGTTTATTTGCTAATAATTCCATAAGTTCTCCTATGAATATTATAAACTATATTGTATAATAAAACTAGGTGATAATATGAATTATGTAAATGATTATTTAGATTATTTGAAATATGAGAGAAATTTATCTATTAATACTATTAATTCATATAAGAATGACTTAATACCTTTTATTAATAAGTATTCTAATATTAAAATCAATGATAAAGATGCAATGGATTATATTACTTCTTTAGAAGTATTACCTAGAAGTCAAGCTCATGCTATTACTGTTTTAAAGCAGTTTTATATTTATTTATGTAGTGAAGATATAATTGATTATAATCCTTTTATAAGTATTGCTCAACCTAAGTTACCTAGTAAGTTACCTGATTATTTAAATGTTGATGAAGTAGATAGACTTTTAAGTATTCATACTGTAGATGCTTATGATTATCGAAATAAAGCTATGTTAGAAGTATTATATGCTACCGGGATTAGAGTTAGTGAATTATGTAATTTAGAGATTAATAATGTTGATTTAAATGAGTGTTTAGTAAGAGTTATGGGTAAGGGGAGTAAGGAAAGAATTGTACCTTTAAATGATATAGCTATTGATGCATTAAGAGTTTATATTGATGAGTATAGGGATATTTTATTAAAAGATAAAACATCTAATTATTTATTTATTAGTAGGAATCAAAAAAATATTACTCGTCAGGCTTTTTTTAAATTAATTAAGCATTTATGTATTAGGGCAGGAATTAGTAAGAGTATTTCTCCTCATACTATAAGACATTCTTTTGCTACTCATATGCTAGAGAATGGTGCTGATTTAAGAGTTATTCAAGAGTTATTAGGTCATGAAGATATATCTACTACTCAGATATATACACATTTATCTAATAAACAAATTAGGTCTGATTATGAGTTACATCCTAGAAATTAAAAAAAGCACTATTGTGCTTTCATAATATTATTTACATCTTGAAGTATTCATAGAAGCTCTTTTATTTGTTCTAGTATTTGTTCTACTATTTTTAGAAGCTGTTTGATTTGTTCTCATAATATTACCTCCTGGTATTATTATGAGTTTTTGTTTTGGTTTAATACTTGGTAAATATTGTCATATAATTAAGTGGTGATAATATGTTAATTCCTTTATTTATTTCTTTGATAGCTGGTTTATCTACTGTACTTGGTAGTGTTTTTATATTTATTAAAATTAAAGACATTAATAGAGATAAATTTATAGTATTTTGTTTGTCTTTATCTTTAAGTATTATGTTAATGATATCTATTAGTGAGTTAATTCCTGAATCAATTATATACATAAGTATTAATAACAATTTTATTAGGAGTTTATTGATTATAGTTATTACTTTTATGAGTGGTGTATTAATAGTTAAATTATTAATTACTAAGTTAGATAAAATACATAGTAATTCTTTATTAAAGTTAGGTATTTTAAATATGATTGTTTTAATGTTACATAACATTCCTGAGGGGATGGCTACATATATAAGTAGTTATAAAGATTTAGAACTAGGTATTAAACTTGCTATATCAATAATTATGCATAATATACCTGAGGGAATAGCTATTGCTGTTCCGATATATTATGAAACTAAAAGTAGATTTAAAGCGATTGTTATGACTTTAATTAGTGGGTTATCTGAATTATTAGGAGCTTTAATAGTTATCATTTTATTTAATGGGATGATGTCTTATATGTTACTTAGTGTTATTTTATTATTAGTAGGGGGGATTATGGTATCTTTAGCTATTAATAAAATATATCCTGAAGTATTAAAATATAAAATGAACGGTATTACTTGTATAGGCATTGTATGTGGTGTATTTTTAGTGATTGTTTTACATTATTTATTTGTTTAATTATTTTATATATGTTAAAATTAATTAGAGTGATAATATGATAAAAGTAATGTTTATAAGTTTTTGGGTTAATTTATTATTAACAATTGGCAAAGTAGTAGTAGGGTACTTTGGTTTTAATCATGCTTTAATGGCTGATGGAATAGCATCTCTAAGTGATATGATAACTGATATATTAGCTATTATAGGTGGTTTATTTTCTAAGAAGCATCCAAATAAGAAACATCCTTTTGGATATGGTAAAGTTGAGTATATAGCTAGTTTATGTGTAGGTATTGTTGTATTAATACTAGGTGTTGTAGTATTACTTAATTTATCATTAGATAGTTATTCAACTCCTTTAATATATACTTTATTATTTACCGTGTTGTTTATTATAGTTAAAATGTTATTAGTTAGATATTTATATAAGATGGGTAAGAGGTTGAATTCTCAAATAATATTAGATTCAATGTTAGAGAGTAAAACTGATATATATGGTACTTTTGTAGTATTAATATCTACTACTTTAATGTACTTAACTGAATATTTTGAGTTTTTAAAATATGCTGATTTTGTTGCTTCAATACTTATTAGTATTTTAATATTTAGAGTAGGGTTTATTATTATTAAGCATAATGTATCTGAGTTATTAGACAGAAATCATTCTGGTAGTGTATATAAGATTGCTAAAGAGATTATCTTAAATCATAAGGAAATAGATTCTATTAAGAAGATGTATTTACTTAAATATGGAGCTTATTATCAGTTTATTGGTGAGATAATATTTAAAGATGATATTCATATTAGTGAAGCTCATGATATTATTGAGAAAATAACTGAAGAATTTAAAAGTAAAAAAATTAAGTATACTTTTATTGAAATAGATAGTAAATAGTTGTTTACTATCTTTTTTTATTTTGCTATAATTATTATAGATAGTAAAGGGATATAAATGGTGATGTTTATGATGAATTTATTATTACAATTTGTAATTTTTACTATTTAAAAGAGCAGTTTTACATGCTCTTTTTTGTGTGTTAATAGAAAGGAGGAAGAATGGATAAGATTAATGTACACAGTGAAATTATGCCTTTAAAGAAAGTATTATTACATCGCCCAGGTAATGAGTTATTAAATTTAACTCCAGATTCTTTGCATAGACTATTGTTTGATGATATACCTTTTTTGCCTGCGGCGAAGAAGGAACATGAAGCTTTTGTAAAAATACTTAATGATAATGGTGTAGAAACAGTATTTCTTGAAGATTTAATGACTGAAGTTTTAGATAATAGACCTGAATTAAAAGAGAAATTTATTATTCAGTTTATGAATGAAGCTGGTTTGAAGACGAAGAAGTACAAAGCTATAGTTAAAGATTATTTACTTAGTTTTAATACTAAGGATTTAGTTTTAAAGACTATGGAAGGTATTAGAGCTGAAGAGTTAGATACTAAGAAGCTTGATTATGAGAAAACTTTAGTTGACTTAGTAAGAGTTGAAGGAGATTTTTTAACTGATCCAATGCCTAATTTATATTTTACTAGAGATAATTTCGCTAGTATTGGTAAGGGGATTAGTTTAAATAAGATGTATTCTGTTACTAGATGTAGAGAGACTATATATGCAGAGTATATATTTAATTATCATCCTGATTATAATGGTTCTATTACTAAGTATTATGATCGTTATAAGTTTTATCATATTGAGGGTGGAGATATTTTAATATTAAATAAGAATGTTATTGCTGTTGGGATATCTCAAAGAACTAGAGCAGAATCTATTGATGATTTGGCTAGGGGATTATTTAGTGATCCAACTAATACTTATAATACTGTATTAGCTTTTAAAATACCTAATACTAGAGCATTTATGCATTTAGATACGGTATTTACTCAAATTGATTATGATAAGTTTACTTATCATCCAGGAATTATGGAAACTTTAGAAGTTTATCAAATTACTGAAGGAGATGATCCTGATAGTACTGATGATTTAAAAGTTACTAAAATGAATGATTCTTTGGAAAATATTTTAGAAAAATATTTGGGTAAAGATATTACATTAATTCCATGTGCTGGTGGAGATGTTATTGCTTCTCAAAGAGAACAATGGAATGATGGGTCAAATACTTTATGTATTGCTCCTGGAGTAGTAATAGTTTATGATCGTAATGATACTACAAATAGGATTCTTAAGGAAGCTGGTATTAAGGTATTAGAAATGCCTA
>CAYJCL010000064.1:0-4745 GCA_964368665.1 uncultured Muribaculaceae bacterium | reverse complement strand
TGGAGGGGCCTACCGGATTTGAACCGGTGATCAGGGAGTTGCAGTCCCACGCCTTACCACTTGGCTAAAGCCCCACAAGATATACCTTATTTTATAATAAGGTACATCATTTGTCAACATTAACCCTTCAATACTATTGTATGTTTATGTCCTCTTATATTTACTACAAGTTCTATAGTATCAGAATTATTAACTTTATTAGTAACTTGAAATATAATTTTATCCTTTAAAACTTCAGGAGTAACATCTATAACATCACTCATAACTTCCTTACCATTATCAATATATTTAATATTAATAAACTCTTCAAAAAAGTCATCACCTTTATTATTTCTTAAAAATAAACTATCTTCATCTAATAACAATTCAGCATCTAATACTAATAAAGTAGAATTAGGTAAAATACTTGTATCATTAATCAACAATCCCTTAGATTCACTACACTCATCATTATAACAAAAATCATAAGTATAATTATAAGTACTAGATAACTCATATTCATTAATTACCATATAACTATCTAACATAAAATCTTCATTAAATACTACTTTATCACCTAAATCATATAACTCTAAAACACTTTCTTCTACAATCACAGAAGGTATTATATTTACATGTTTATACTTAGTTACCAATTCATCATCTACTAATTCATAACTATCTAAAATACTTATTGTATAAGTAGATTCTATCTCATCTCCAAGATTATAAACAAATACATAATCCTCACTCTTATTAGGTAACATATTTACTCCATAATAAGGAATACCCATATCTATAAACTTACCTGACATATCTAAAATAGGTTCTATATATTCATCTTCTATTCTTATCTTAAAAGCATCACTATCTATTTTATTATTCTCAGTACTAATATTAGTAGCATTAACAATAACAGCTAAATAATAATCGCCACTTATTAAATCCCCCTTATAGTCGTACTTAGTAATATAACTATCTTTAAAAATTAAATTATAATCACCATAAACAAATTCCTTGCCCTCAGAATAATTCTTATTATAAACTTGATAATTCATAAATAAAGAAACAGTAAATACTAATAATAAAATTAATACTATTATTGAAAAAATAAACTTATTTTCAAGAACATAATATCTTAACTCTCTTACTACTCTTCTAAACTTTCTAAATACTTTATAATTATCAACTTTAACACTTACATCTACTTCTTCATTATCTTCTTCACTAAGTTCTAACTCATCAAATTCTGATACAAAAGAAAATGTCTTAATATCAAATCCAATTGCTTTTAATACAGTCATAAAGATAAAAATAAATTGCGGATAAAAGATAAGATTAATAATATCTCGATATATTAATACCGTAGCAGAATCAACACTACTACGTTCTAATTCCATTAAATTACCATGAATCATAAAGAATATGATAAATAATACTCCATAGAAAATAATAGTACTCAAATAATATAAAGTGTTCTTCTTCTTAAACCTCATTAATAAAAATATCGTTATAGCAAGTGCTAATAATAAGAAAAAAGCACCTATTACACTAAAATCAAAATATCCATCAGCAAATAAAGTCTCAGTAGTTCTAAAATTAGCTTTTATATAATCAGAGTAAAAACTCATTAAATCACTAGTTTTATAAAATATAAAACCTATTAGGAATAGTATTCCTAAATGAATTAATTTAAAATACTTAATTAAAAAAGCATATGGTCTTCTTAATACCATCTAGGACCCCTCCCTATAATAAACATTATAACATAATTAAAAAAAAAGATAAATCAATTACTTAATAAAAAATTTACCATTTTAATAAACTATCATTCGTCTCTTCCAAAGTGCTCGACTCTACTTTAACAAACTTATCATTAACAATACTTAGTAACTCTTCATAAGAAGAATACACAGTAACATTATTTATATCATCAATAGATCTAGCTAATTCATATAAATAAAAATCAGGTTCAATACTTAAAGATTCAAAAGCATTTTTTATCTTTCCTTGTAATAAACTAATACTTCTATTATAAACATCTAACTGTTCACTATTCATAAACACACAAGAGTTTCTATTAACATATGCTCTAGGAATATAATAATTCTTTAATACCATTACAATTTCTCCAGGTAAAAATTTTTTATTTATTTCTCTAGGACCAGTATATTCTAAATCAATAAAAGAAAAACCATTATCTTTATCATAAAAATAATTAGTCGTCTTAGAAGGATCAACGTTTAAATAATGACTATATAAATAATCATAGTCTTTAACAAACTTTACTATCATTTCAAAAGGAGCTTCTGCTATCATACTTAATCTGTTAACATAGTCTTCAATATTGCTAAGATAATCAGTTAAATCATTCACTACAGATTCATCTCTTATAATAGATATTCTTTTAATACTACTACTATATAACTCTTCACCCTTAGCTTTGTCCTGTAAAATCCATCCCTTTTGATAACATCCACCACTACCAAAATTATGTAATGTAGTAGAATCATCTATCTTATAATCTAAAATTTTAACTACATTAATACCTCTATCACTAGCTTCATTAATTATTTCAATTGTTCTATCAGTATAGTCCTTATTTATATTACCACTAAGTAATGCATAATTACCTATAATAATACATTTTTTATTACCACCACGTTTATAATCAGTAATCTCTTGACTTCTTTTTATTGCTTCATTAATATTCATATAATCACCAAAATTATTATATCATAAAAAAAGATATAACTATCTATTTTTATTAACTAATAATTGTCCATCAGACAAATAAATAACATCATTTTGACTCATTAAGCTATCTTTACTAATTCTAAACTTCTCAGCAACCATTTCAATAGTATCTCCCTCTTTAGTAATATAATAACTATACCCAGCCTTAGGAACCATTATCTTTTGACCAGGATATATATAATCATCTAAATCTAAACCATTTAAAACAGCTAATAACTCAGGATTAATATTATAAGATCTAGCTACCTCATATAAACTATCTCCAGACTTAATGGTATAAAAATCAAAATAACTTTTCTTAGATTCAGGAACTACTATCTCCATTCCTTCTCTTAAATAACTATTAGCTCTCATATCATTAACACTTAATATAGCACTCTCTAAAGTATTAAACTTCTTTGCTATATTACTTAAATTATCACCTTTACTTATCACATACTTAGTATACACAAAAATCACTCCTATTATAAACTATGACACATAAAAAAAATGGTTATTAAATAACCATAAATATTTTATTATCACTATTAAATAACCATTCATCTCTCTTAAGTAATAAATATTCTACATCATTATAATAAGCATATAAACTATTATCAACTAAATATAAAACAAAATTATCATAAGTATATACTATTTCATCTACTTCTAAATCACTTATTCTAATTAAATCACTATCATAATAACTAATATATAAACTATTATCTTGTAATTTAAATTTATATAAATCATCATAAGTAAATACTAATTCATTATCTAATATTTCATTAACACTTACACTCTCATAAATACCATCAACTAAAAAATCTACACTACTATTTCTAGATCCATAAATTCTCATCTTTTCCTTATCAGGTACTACTTCATATATAACATCATTCTTAGGATCTCCATAAAATATACTCTTATCATCAATACCTATTATAAAACTATCATCAGATAAAGAATAATCCATTTCAAATACTTCATATTCATTAGTATTTACATCAAAGAATATTAACTCATTATAATTAAATTCATCTTCATAATTAGGCAATACAAAATATCCATCTATATAACCTACTAAACTAGAATCATATACAGAATTATCAAACAATTTAATATTATCTACTTCATCATTAATTAAATAATTAAATCCATAATAATTCCATAAATATAACTTCTTATCAAATTTATAATATATTTCCAAATCATCATGTTCTCCTATTAAAGAACTACTAGATATAGGAATATCTAATTCATTAATTAACTCATCATTAACTAAATAATTACTTACCATCTTCCCATTTCTACTACATAATAAATCTTCACTAATAGAAGAAACAACATTAAGACAAACATCATTATCAACTTCATAAGCTTTTATTTTAGTAATTAACTTCTTACCTTCATATTTACTATTAAGTAATAACGAGTAATTAACTTCACCATAAGTAATAGTATAATAATAAAAATCATTATCTGAATTAAACTCCTCATTAATCTTATAATCATCTAAATCATATTCAATCTCATAAGCCTTATCTTTAAATATTAACCACAATATAAAACTTATAATAATTATAATAATTAATAAAGCAACTAATCTTCTTCTTCTCTTCATATTATTGATCTATTGGAGTATCATCACTTCTACGTCCATACTTACGTTTTTCTTTCATCATAAATGATGAAACTTGAGTTTCAATTTCAGGAAGTGCATCCTTAGCTATATTAGTTAAATATATTCTCTCTTTTAAAGTATCTATTGTTACTTTACCCCATATAAGTCCATGATATAATTTCATATCATTAAATAAATCAGGAGTAATACTATCTAAAAAATAACCCCATAATAATCTCTTACGACCTATCAATAATCTTTTATTAGTCATAGCAATAACCCCAGTACTAAAAATGTCTAACATAGAATTATTCTTTTGACCAACAAAAGCATATAACACTTTCTCATCAGGATTTAAATGCGTTTCAATTACTTTACTATGACTCTTCAATCTAAACCAATAAAC
>CAYJCL010000063.1:0-4805 GCA_964368665.1 uncultured Muribaculaceae bacterium | reverse complement strand
TAATTAATTAAGATTAACATTGATGTTAATCTTTTTTTTATGTTATAATGTTATTGGAGGGTATATGAAAAAAGATGAAAAGAAGACAACTAAAAAGGTTGTTAAAAATACTACTAAGAAAACGGTTAGTAAACCTGATTTAAAAGTTGAAGAACCAATAGTAGTAAAGAATAAAAAGAATGATAAATATAGTTCTTTGAAACTTATCTTAATTGTAGGAGCAGTTGTTGTTGCATTAGGTTGGTTTTTTAGTTCAGGGTTATTTTTAGCTACTGGCGAAATGGAAATTGTTGATGCTCATATAAGTATTTTAGATTATTTTATGGGTCTTGCTCAAACAATTACTGTATGGCCTTATGAATTATTATTTGTACTTGGTGTTGGTGGATTTTATGGAGTTCTATCTAAACTAAGTGGTTATCAAAATGTGGTTAATAAGTTAGGTAAATATATTGAAAAGAATGCTTTAACTGGTATTTTATCTATATCACTTATTATTGCTTTGATATCTACTGTGTTTACTGATATTACTTATTTAATATTAATTTTACCATTTGCTATTTCAATACTTAGTAGAGCTAAGTTGAATAAGTTTGCAGTATTTAGTACAACTTTTGGAAGTGCTTTACTAGGAGTTGTTGGACCGTTATTTACTGGATATGGATTTGATGATTTATATTTAGCTATAGCTACAGCTGATCCTAATTTAGCTGTTAATGCTGCTGATTATATTATGATTAATTTAGTAGTTTTATTTGTAGGTTATGGTTTATTAAATGCATTTACCATGATGAAATTAAAACATGTTGAAGTTTTAGAAGATAAGTATGAAGTTAAGGATACTACTGATGAAGTATCTTATATGCCATTATTTATTGTACTTGGTATTATATTATCTTTGATACTTGGATTTACTTTAAGTTCTTTTATTGATGTTAATGGAATGTTATTACTTGGTGGAATTTTAATAGCAGTATTTACTATTATATTTGTATTGTTGTTTTTAAATAGTAAAATGTTTAAAGGAAGTACTTGGCCAGTAGTTGGTATATTATTTACTATGCTATTTATTTTCTTATTAGGATTTGTTAATTGGTCTAGTATTACTGATGCTACTATATTTACTGATTTTCATAATTATATAATGAATGACTTAGCTATTGTAAATGATAATGGCACTAATAATATTATTGCTAATATGTTAGGATCTAGCGCAGTTATGTTTGGATCATGGGCTAATTTAGTAGCTGTTGTATTTATTTTAGTTTCTACTTTAGTTGTTGGTAAAACTGCTAGAATGAAATTCAATGATATATTAGATAGTTTTGTAAACGGAGTTAAAATTATATTTTATCCAGCTATGTTATTCTTATTAGCACATGTTATTACTTTATTCTCATCATGGATTCCAACTGTTAATTTCTTTGGATTAGAATTAATAAATTTAATTGATGGATATAATATTTTAATTGTTGCTTTAATAGGGATTGTATATGGAATGTTTGTTAATGATGGATTATTCTTATCTTACTTATTGGGTACAATAATAGCTGTTACTTTTGCAGAATCTGCTGGAAGTGCTGCGTTAGTAATTAATACAATATTTGGATATATGCAATTTATAGTACCAGGAAGTATTTTATTACTGATGGGTCTTGAATATTGTAATATAAAATACTTAGAGTGGTTAAAATATGCTTGGAGATTCTTAGTAGGATTCTTAGTAGTTTTAATTTTAATAATGTTATTTATATAGATACTTACAAAAGTATCTATTTTTTTTGATTAAAATTATTTAACTTACTTCATAATATTATATAGGAGATTATTATGAATGATAGATTTAGTAAAGAAGTTATTTATATTTTAGAAAATGCTGAAGATGAAATGCTTAAGTTAAGACATCCTTATGTGGGTAGTGAACATTTATTACTTAGTTTATTAAAAATGGATAAGAATGTAAAAAAGATATTGAAAGAGTTTGATGTTAATTATTCTTGTTTTAAAAAAGAATTAGTTAAAGTAGTTGGTAGTTCTTCTAAAGAGAGTGAATATATTTTATATACTCCTTTACTTCGTAAAATTTTAAATGATAGTTTAGATATTGATGATAAAGTAGATGGGATGTGTTTATTTAAAAGTATTTTAAAACAAAAAGATGGTATTGCTATTAGTATTTTAAAGAACATAGGTATTAATTTAAAAAAACTAATTAAATCTTTGGATAATACTTGTAGTAAGTTAATTAATGGTGTTGGTTATTTAATGAATAGCGTTGTTGATAAAGTAATAGTTATAGACAGAGATAGAGAGGTTTTAGAGTTAATAGATGTTTTAATGAAGAAGGATAAGTGTAATCCAATACTTGTTGGTCATCCAGGAGTAGGTAAAACAGTAATAGTGGAAGAGTTTGTAAGAAGAATTAATAATGGGATGGTTCCTAATAAATTATTAGATACTAATGTTTATTCTATTAGTTTAGGTAATTTAGTTAGTGGTACTAAATATAGAGGAGATTTTGAGAGTAGGTTAAAATCTATAATAGATGAGTGTTTAAAAACTAAATCAATTATATTTATTGATGAAATACATGGTCTTAGTAGTTGTGGAAATGCTGAAGGGGCTGTTAGTGCTGCTGAAATTTTAAAACCTTATATAGCTAAGGGAGAATTGAAAGTTATAGGTGCTACTACTGAAAGAGAATATAATGCTTACATTAGTAAAGATAAAGCATTAGTTAGAAGATTTGACTTAATTAAAATTAATGAACCAAGTGATTCAAGTACTTTAAATATTCTAAAAGGAATAAAGAAGGATTATGAGTTATTTCATGAAGTTTTAATTAGCAATGATATTTTAAAGAGTATAATTGATATTAGTGGTAAATACTTTAAGAGTAAATGTAATCCTGATAGGAGTATAGAGTTATTAGATTTGGTATGTGCTAAAAAGAAGTTTAAAGTTAGTGAAGATATGAATACTTATAAGATTAATCGAGATGATATATATAGTGTAATTAAAGATAAATATAATTTAGATATAGAATTGAATGTAGTAGATGAATTTAAAAATAAAATGAATAATATTATAGGACAAGATATTGTTAAATGTAAGTTATTAAAATTAATTGAGTATAAATATAAAAATGAAGGTGAAGTAGTAAGTGCTTTATTGATTGGTAAAACTGGTGTTGGTAAGAGTGAAATGATTAAGTTATTAGGATCGTGTTTGGGGGATAACTGTTTAATTAAGTTAGATATGAGTGAGTATAATTTAGATAGTAGTATAAGTAAATTAATTGGTACTACTTCTGGTTATGTTGGTTATAATGATTATTATGAATTTGAAAAAGTTAAATTAAATCCATTTAGTATTATTTTGGTTGATGAAGTTGAGAAGGCTTCTAATAAGGTGTTAAATTTATTTTTAAACATTTTAGATGAAGGAATAGTTAAAGACGGTAGTGGTGATGTTATAGATTTTAGAAATTGTATGATATTTTTTACAAGTAATTTAGGATCATCTAATGGAATGGGATTTACTAGAAGAAAAATTAATGACTTAGAAGAATATTTTACTCCTGAATTATTGGGTAGATTTGATGAAATATTAGAATTTGATGATATTAGTGAAGATAATGTAAGAGAGTTTGTTAAGGGTTTAAATACTAAAGTTAAGATCAAAGATATTTTGAATAAATGTGATTATAAAAGATATGGATTAAGAAATGTTAAAAAAGTTATTAAGAGTTTAGAGTTTCATGCTTGAAACTTTTTTTATTTAAAGTATAATTTAGTTAGAGGTGAGTTTTGTGGAAACTAAAATTTTTGAGGAGAAAAATAAATATGCTTCTATTTATAGAGGAATAGGAATATTTATTCTAGTGGTAGGTTTTTTTGCAGGTGTTATGGTTGCAAGTGACACAAATGAGTTGGGTTCTTTGTTAGCTATGTGGGGTAGTAGTGCTTTGGTAGCGCTTGGAGCATTTGCTATTGGAGAAATTATTCAAATACTACATGATATTAGAAAAAAAGTATATAGTAAGAAGTAATACTTGCTTTTTTTTTGATTATGTATGTTATAATTTAATTAGATGGAGTATAGATATGAAAGATGTAATTTTAAAAATCATTTTAACTTTATTTGTTTGTTTATATTTATCTTTTTATAGTGAATTAAATATTATATTGAATATAGTAATTTCATTAGGTGTTATTGTTGCTTCAATATTTACTAAGTTAGAATTTAATAAAAATAAGTTATTATTATTTTTGTCTTTGTTTATAAGTTTTTGTTTATGTACAGGTGAGATAGTATATAATTATAGTGATGTGTTATATTTGCATATGTTATTTACTATAGGTTATTTAATTAAATTTATTTCTTTTGGTTATATAATATTTTTAATTTTGAAGTACAGTACTGAATTAATCTTAAGAGTAAATGTTATTACTGATAAGAAACAAAAGAGTTTATTATTAGTAATGATATTTTCAAGTATTATATTGATTTCGTTTTTATTTTTATATTTTGTATTTTATCCTGGAATTACTACTTCTGATAGTGAATTGGTATTTGTATTTTATATTGATGGTTATACTGTTTTATCTGATTGGCAACCTACATTGTGGTGGTATTCTCAATCATTAATTTTTAATTTTGGTAGGTTTATATCAAGTAATGATAATATTGCTATGTCTTTAGTAGTTTTATTTCAAGTATTTTTTGCTACTGCTGTTTATGTATATTCTTTAGTTTTTTTACATAGTAAGAATGTTAAAGTTAAATTTTTAGTGGCTATTGCT
>CAYJCL010000062.1:3152-4850 GCA_964368665.1 uncultured Muribaculaceae bacterium | reverse complement strand
TTAACACTCTCTACATGAGGACCTCTACATAAATCAGTAAAATCACCTTGCGAATAACAACTAATAACTGAAGCATCTTCCATGTTATTAATTAAATCAAGCTTATATTCATCGTCCTTAAACATTTCTAAAGCTTCTTCCTTAGTTAATTCTCTTCTATTAATTCTCTTACCATCTTTAGAAATCTTCTTCATTTCTTTTTCAATCTTAGAAAAATCTTCTTCAGATATAGATTCATCACCTAAATCAATATCATAATAAAATCCTTCCTCAATTACAGGTCCTACCCAAAACTTTGCTTGTGGGTATAAGTGCTTAATTGCTTGTGCAAGCAAATGAGCACAACTGTGATTAATAATATTTAATTTTTCATCTTCTTTTATATTTTTCATAATTTTCCTCCTATATAAAAACTCCTAGATTTCTCTAGGAGTCTAAATGACGGTACCATCCTTAATTTAACTTAATTTCAGAATAACGATCTGTACCGGAATTTATTAATTCTCTCAAAAAGTAGTAATCATTAATTAATATATTCATTTCCACCAACCATGAACTCTCTAAAATAAATAACTAATAACCATGTCTTCTCTCACTGATTTAAATCAATTATAATACTATTTTATGTAAATATCAAGTATTTATTCAATCTATCTTCTATTAGTTCCTATTAATTCTATTTCATCAGATAAAAATTTAATTCTCTCAATTATTCTATTAGCTTTAACTTTATCCACTTCTAATTTAGAAACAGCTAAATGGTCTTCCAAAGACTTAACACTTAAATTAGAAGTAAAGAAAGTAATCTTATTATTACTCATTCTATATTGTAATATAGTACCTAATATTTCATCCCTACCCCAGTCAGTAACTTTCTCAGCTCCTATATCATCAATAAGTAAATAATCAACTCTCTTTAAATGTTCCATCTTATCACCAAAAGAATCAAAATCACTCTTTAAATCTCTTAATAATTCAGGAAAATAAATAACTAAAGTACTAACTCTTCTCTTAGATAATTCATTAAATAAAGCACTAAGTAAAAAAGTCTTACCACATCCAAAATTACCATGTAAATATAACCCTTTATTAGCTTTACCAGTATCTAAATCACTTAAAAATTTAGTCATCCATTTAATAACAGGAACTCTAGACTTTTCATCAGTATGAATATCACTCATAGTTATCTCAGTCTTAGAATTATGCTTCTTTTCTAAGTCCTTTAATTTCTTACAAGGAACATTAATAAATCTTAACCTATCATCCCATACTTGTGGATAATCAACATGTCCAGAAGTCTTATTAGGACATAATGCTAATCCCTTACAAGACTTACAATTATTAAGTTCATTAACTGTTTCTTCTAACTTAGAAGTATACTTCTTAGCAACATCATTATTAATCTTTAAACTCTTAATTAACTTAATAAAATTATCATCATTACAAG
Source organism: uncultured Muribaculaceae bacterium (assembly GCA_964368665.1). Lineage (GTDB taxonomy): Bacteria > Bacillota_I > Bacilli_A > RF39 > UBA660 > CAYJCL01. Next base: position 3,403 of record CAYJCL010000062.1, on the reverse strand, counting down.
CCTCTAAATAGCTATCATTTAAAAACTTTTCATTATAATCATTAAACATTTAATCACCTATACGCTTTCAATAACTCTTCCATCTCTAAACTATCACTCTCATCAGGAGATACTTTAACAACTTCTTTCTTAAACCATTCTGGTTCATTTTTATTAATTACTTTAACATTCTTCTTAGTTTTACTCTTACCTTCATTTTGAATCATTTCTAAAGCCTCTAAAGCAGTATTAACATTACTTCTCTTTAACTG
>CAYJCL010000062.1:0-3052 GCA_964368665.1 uncultured Muribaculaceae bacterium | reverse complement strand
TTTGAATCATTTCTAAAGCCTCTAAAGCAGTATTAACATTACTTCTCTTTAACTGTCCAGCAATAGCTTCTAAATAAGCCTTTACTAACTTATTATTATTCTTCTTTAAAGCATAATCAACTATAACATTTACTACACTAGGAGTAAGACCTATATTAACTATTAATTCTTCAATAATTTTCAAATCCCTACCAGTAGGTTCACTACCTTTATTCTTAGCTTTTAAAAATTCATAAGGAGTCGTACTTTCAAAAACAGCTACCATTCTAGCTTTATTACTCATACTATCCATATCACTTTTCAAATCATCAGCAACTGATGTATGTACTAAAGTAGGTAAAGTATTAAAGTTATATTGATAATATTTTCTTACATTAAGTCTTAACTCATCAATATTTAACTTACCATTACTTCCTAAAGTAGTCCTAATAATTTCACCCATCTTATAAGAATCAATATTATATATAAATGCTAAATTATTTATTAACTCTTTTAAACTTTTATTAAATCCTCTATTGCCTACTATCCCTTTAGGTAACATACTAATAATTAAATCAAAATCAATTAAATCTATATTTTTAATTCCTAAAGTAACCCTCTCACTAGTTATTACAGGCTCTAAATCACTACTCTTAAATACTTTAGTAATTTTCTTAGTAATATCATCATAACCTTCCAACTTAAACTTCATAGCAGTATATTCCCTTTTAATTAATTCATATTCTCTTTTACCAATGTTTTTATATAATACTACATTTAATATTGGATGATTTAAAAACTCACTAGCAGATAATGGTGAATATAACTCATATACATACTTATTAACATTATCTTTTTTTATATAAGATTTAACAAGTCCTATAGCTTCTAAACACTCTCTAGCTTTTAATATATCACTAAGATCACTTTTTAATATTTTAATTAAATGATGATGAGTTAAATCAATACTAATAATTTCTAACTTATTTAAATCTCTCCATAAAGTAAAATATAAAGAAACAGCTAAAGTTCCAATTATTGGTGTGTATAAAGTAATTAAATTATCCTTGTCTTTATCAGTTAATATCGTCTTATTTATTACTGTATATATATCTGCAGGCATTAACACTTCATTACTCATATAACCACACCTTTCAATAACTAGTATAACAAAAAAGTAAAAAAAATACGATATAAATCGTATTATTATTTTATATTAATTTCCCCTAAGCAACAAGTACTATTTATAATAATGTTCCCACTACTTTTCTTAGGACTAACTCTAAAATTATGCATTGATCCAAGTGTCGATTTATGATTAGTACTTACTTTAACACTCTTAGGTAAAATTAACTCAACATTACCTAAAGTACATTGAATATCAATAACTACTTCACCTTTAATCTTAACATCACTCAAATCTAAGAACACTTGTCCTAGAAATGCATTTATTCCGAAGTTTTCAACACTACCATTAATCTTCTCTGCAACTTCCCCCAAAGTACTAGCATAAAAAGTTCTAGCTGCTTTATTTACTACCTTATTTCTCTTCTTGTGCATAACTAAAAATAAATAAATAGCTATTAATATAAAGAACACAGCTCCACATATATAATATATATCTCTAAACATAATTAAATTATAAATATACATTCCTATACTTAAACTAAGTACCATTAAAAATATTCCACTAAATTTATTACGCTTAGCAATAACAATTAATAAACCTAATATAAATATGTAAATACTCCACCAGCCACTTATAAATGAACTAGTATCCCATAATTCAAACACATTACCAGTTAGTATAATTGAAATACTAAATAACATAATGCAAATTATACAAGTAAATATTTTATCCATCATCTTTTTCAACTCCTCAAGTATTATAAACTATTCATTAATATTTGTACACACCATATCTTCTAAAGTTAAAGAATTACTTCCAATAATATAAGAACTCTTCTCTTCTCCAACACACTTAATTATTCTAAAATCATCAAAATCATATAAAACATTATCATTAACATATTCTAATTCCATATTCTTATCTAATACTTCTTCAATTTTAATTTTATCAAGCTGTAATAAATAACTTAAATCATATACAATTTCCTCATTATATCTAACTACTACAGAATCTAAACAATAATTATATATATCCTTTTCATCATCAGATATTAATAAAGTATTATTTTCATCATCTTCACAAACTTCTTTAGATGTAACTACTAATTCATAATTATCATATAAATCACTTTCAATTATCTTAGAATTTACAAAATTTAAAATAGTTTGATTATCAATATAAGAAACACTCTCTAATTGACCTATTATAGATATATAATCATAAGCATAATACTTATCTAATAAAGAATTCTCATCATTAAAATTAAATCTATAAATTAAATCTTCAGAAAATTCTACATAACCATTTAAAGTTTCATCAACTTCTACATAAGTTCTCAAATCTATTTGAGTATTACTACTAATTCTATTTACTTTACCATCTATTCTTAAATAATGATATTCAAAATCATCAAAACTTTTTATAAGATCATGAACAATAACATTACTATCATTACCTTCAAGCTCAATATTTGAACACATAAAACTCTCATTAATTTCATTATCTATAACTTTATTTGAATTACAATCCCATACTCTATTATTAAATCTCTCATAAACATCTACATTATTACCAACAGAATACTTAATACTATATAAAGGCATTATATCAGTAGAGCTTACTAACACAAAATCAAGAGCAACAGTAAGTATTATAACTCCAATAAAACTCATAAAAGTAACTAACTTATTTTTGTTTATTACTACCTGTAATAAACAAAATAATGACATAATTAATAAAATAAATTTTAAATAATTATTACTTACTAATAAATAACTAGTAACAAGCAATAATATTCCAACAAATAAATATATGATTCTTTTATACCTCATCATAACCACCAACTACATTTTATCACAAACCAAGTAAAAAAACTACCTAAGTAGTTTTTTTTATTATGATTAATTTAAAGCGTCTTTTAATTTAGCTCCAGCTTTAAAAGAT
>CAYJCL010000061.1:0-4859 GCA_964368665.1 uncultured Muribaculaceae bacterium | reverse complement strand
AATTACAAGAAAAAACCCACAACATAAGTTGTGAGTAAACTGTAAATATTATCTCTTTGAGAATTGTGGTGCACGACGTGCTTTTCTAAGTCCAGGTTTCTTTCTTTCTTTAACTCTTGGATCTCTAGTAACAAAACCATTAACTTTTAACACTTTTTTATAAGCATCTTCACGGTTTGTGTCACTATCTTGATCAGCAATAATTAAAGCACGAGTGATAGCTAATCTAATAGCTCCAGCTTGTCCAGAAAAACCTCCACCTTTAACAGTAACATCAATGTCATACTTTTCAGTATTTCCAGTTACATCTAAAGGTTGTTTTAAATCCATTACTAAAGTAGCAAAAGGCATGTAATCATTTACATCTTTTCCATTAACAGTAATTTTTCCTTTACCAGCAGTCATTCTAACTTGAGCGTTAGATCTTTTTCTTCTACCTGTAGCAGTAATAACTTGTTTAGCCATGAATTAAACCTCCATTCTTTCAGGTTTTTGAGCTTCTTGTTTATGTTCAGGTCCAGCATATACAAATAATTTTGTATATAGTTGACGTCCTAATCTACCATTAGGTAACATACCTTTAACAGCTCTTTCAACCATTTCTTCAGGATAATTATCAATCATAATTTGAGCATTTCTTTCTCTTAGTCCACCAGGGTGTCCACTATGATCATAATACATTTTGTTTTGTAATTTATTACCAGTTAATTTAACTTTAGCAGCATTAACTATGATAACAAAATCTCCACAATCCATATGAGGTGTAAATGTAGGTTTATGTTTTCCTCTTAAAACTACAGCAGCTTTAGAAGCAACACGTCCTAAACTTTTACCTTCAGCGTCGATCACATACCACTTGTGATCTACAGTTTCTTTTTTCTCCATAAATGTTTTCATTTATAAAATTCCTTTCTGTATTTTTTTATCTTCATTCTTCCCACGAAATCCAACTCAAAAATAAACAAAAAATGTACCAGTTAAAATTATATGACTAATTAACCTAAAAGTCAATGAAAATATGCCCAAAATAAAAGAAATAATTAATATTTAACTATTTCTTAACATATTTAGATGCATATCTATCACAATGAAGTTCTTCATCATTAATAACATCACAATTTTCACTCATCATACCATCTTCTTTAATTAATGATACTTTACCAGAAGTACTAACTGTATAGTCCCCATATTCAGACTCACCATTCATAGTTAAAGTATATCCACCTTTACCATCAAAGTTTAATACGTAAGGCCCATCAGGTTCTTCAGAATCAGCAAATACTAATTGAGTACCATCAGCAATCCATTCACCTTTAACAGACATTTCTTCTTCAGTTCCACTAGTAAATTTATAAAATAAAGCAAATAATGCTCCAGCTATAATCAATAGCGAAACCAATGTAACTCCTCTATAAACTTTATTTTTCTTTTTCATAAATACTCCTCCAAATAGCAATATTACTATTATTAAGATAATTATAACATAAATATTAGATAATTCAATAATAATAGTATGTAATTTTAGAAAAATATATTATAATAATAATGGTGATAATATGTTAGAAACAATTTTAATAATAATAGGTTTTCTATTATTAATAAAAGGATCAGATTACTTAGTAACTGGTTCAGAATCAGTTGCTAAAAAACTAAGAATATCTGAAGCAATAATTGGTATAACTCTAGTATCTTTTGGTACTTCAATTCCAGAACTATTTATTTCTATTCAAGGTAGTATTAGTAACGAATCAGATTTAATACTAGGAAATATTATTGGTACAAACATTAGTAATCTATTACTAATCTTAGGAGTATCAGCACTATTTAAAAATATAATATTTGATAAAGATAACAAAATAATTGATATTCCATTTATGATTGGAATAGTAATTATTTTCTACTTCTTAGCAAATATTAACTCAGAAGTATCAAGAGTTGATGGATTAATATTTATAACATTACTAGGTACATTTCTATATTACATATTTAAAACTAGCAAAAAAACAAAAAAGGTATCAAAAGAAATACTACCTACAAAACAAGTAATAAAACTAATACTAATAGGTATTACATTACTAATCATAGGTAGTAACTTAGTAGTAAATAGTGCAACAAGTATTGCAGAAATGTTACACATAGAAAACTCAATAATAGGTCTTACCTTAATAGCACTAGGAACATCTCTTCCAGAAGTAATCACTTATGTAGTAGCAACTATTAAAGGTGATAATGAAATGGCTATTGGAAATATTATAGGATCTAATATCATGAATATTTCATTAGTAGTAGGAATAAGTGCCATAATAAAACCTATTCCATATAATATATTCTATAATGAACAACTTATAATACTACTTCTCTCATCATTTGCTCTATTAACATTTGCATACTTTGGAAAAAAAGATACAATGACTAGATATAATGGATTAATGTATATAGGACTTTATATAGCTTATCTAGTATTATTATTCAATTAAAAGATGATGTTTAATAATAAACATCATCTAAATATAAACCATTAGGAATTTCAACATATAATTCCTTTTTTATTTTCTCATCTAAAACATCTTTAACTAATTCTAAGGAATACTTTCCTCTTCCAACACCAACTATAGCTCCAACTAAATGTCTAACCATATAACGATAAAAACTTTTACCTATAAACACCAACTCTATATAGTCGCCATCTACATTTATATAACAATCATCAATTATAGAATTATAATTATCTCTTTCACCACTTACAAAATTAGAAAAAGAATGTCCACCTTTAAATATTTCAATACATTCTTTCATCTTAGAAATATCTAAATCATTATAAAACTGATAATAGTCTCTCATACAAGGATTATATTTACCTAGATATATTTTATAAATATATCTTTTTTTTATTACTGAATGTCTAGCATGAAATTCATCGTCTACTAAAGAACATTCATTAACAAAAATATAATCTCCTACTAAAGAATTAATAGCATTAATTAGCCTTTCACTAGGTATATCAACATCTAAAGAAAAATGAGCTGCTTGATTATTAGCATGAACTCCACAATCAGTTCTACCTGCTCCTTTAATCAATACTTCTCCTTGATTAATCACTCTAAGAGCATTCTCTAACTTATTTTGAACTCCACTACCATCATTAAGTCTTTGAAACCCATTAAACTTACTACCATCATAACTAAACTTAATTAAATACTTCACAACACTACCTCTTATTCTCTAAATTCCTATATATATCTTTTAACAATTCCTTGACATCAGTATACTCTAAAATACCTATATCTTTATCATTAACATAATTTGTAAAATCAATTATTGAAGGTTTATCTATATAATTATATAATTTTTCATTATAGAACAATCCCTTATCTCCAGATAAAACAACACTTCCTTCATCAAAAACTACTATCTCATTAACTAAATCTATCATAAATCTAACATCAGTACTTATAATGACAACTAACTTATTATACCTAGTACTTAACTTTACAAATAGTCTTTTAAAAAATATCTTATCTTTATCACATAAACCTTTATCAAAATCATTAAGAACTAATACCTTAGGATTCATACATAGTATTATAGCTAAATAAATTTTTTTATATAAAGTACTACTTAAAGAATATAAATTTATATCTATATAACTATTATCTAATCCAACCATCTCTAAAGCTTTAACAGCTCTAAGTCTTATCTCTTCATTACTTCTATTCTTAATAAACTGTTTCAACTCATCAACAATATTATTCTCTACAAATATATATCTTTCATTAAAATCAACAAACTTTAAATTACCCCTAATTTCATCAATATTACCTACTTTAGAAGTTTTACTAATACTAACCCCATTAACATTAATATGTCCCTTACTAGGTCTTTTATCTAGTACTAATAACTTACCAACAATTATAGAAGCATCTCCTATAAATCCATATACTCTTCCACAATCAAACTTATAATTAATACTCTTTAAATATATATGACCCTTACTAATATTATTATTCTTAGCATATACTAAATCATCAAATACTACTCCCATAAAGCACCTGCTAAATCTTCTTTATTTAAATATATCTTATCAATAAGTCCATAATAACCTAACTGAATACTTAAATCTACATAAAAAGGCAATGAATATCCCAGTCTTTTAAGAATCTTTTCTTCCTTTAAAACACCTAAAGTCTCGCCTTCCATAGCAACCTTACCATTATATAAACAAATAATATAATCACTATATAAAGATAACTCTAAATCACTAAAACTAGCTATATAATTAATATCTAATTCATCTAAATATTTAATAAGTCTTACAAAGTCATCCTTAATTAAATATTCTAATACATCATCAAATAACATAATCTTAGGATAAATCAATAAATGTTTTAATATCTTAATTAATACTTTATCACTATTCTTTAAATCACTAATATCATCATCTAAAATATCATGTAGTTTAAAATAATTAACTACGCTATTAAATCTCTCTTCTACTTCATCAGGTTTAAGTAATAAACCACTTACTAAATGTTTTAACTCATCACTAACTTTATCACATATAAAATTATTATCATTAAGTACTAAAGAAATATCTTTTCTAACATTCAAAATATTACTAAGATCTATCTTAATACCATTAAAGACTATTTCATCATGAGTCTTATACTCTCCAGATAATAATTTTAATAAAGTACTCTTACCACTACCAGAAGGTCCAATAAGACTTATATTAACTTTATTATTAATACTTAAATTAAAATCATTAAATATATCTTTATAATTAACATTATTTAAATTAATATAATCCATAACCCTCACCACGAGATATATTATACAAAAAAAAAGACAAAAACTAAAGT
>CAYJCL010000060.1:3646-4902 GCA_964368665.1 uncultured Muribaculaceae bacterium | reverse complement strand
TGTATCCACATCCACCTGATTGCTAAAGCAATAGGTAAATGCCAAATGAATTATATTTATTTGATATTTAAGGTGGATACTAATGTATTCATCTTTTTAATTATTGGAGGTGCTAGATATAGCAAAAGACAAGAATGATCTACCAATTAATAATTATATTAGGGTAGAAGAAATGATGGTTATTGGTCCTAATGGAGAACAAATGGGATTAAAGAAACTAAATGATGCATTAACTTTAGCAAATTATGCTGGGTTAGATTTAGTTTTAATGAGTGGTAATGCTCGTCCTGCAGTTGCAAAAATTATGGATTATAATAAGTATCGTTATGAGAAAACTAAGAAGTTAAAAGAAGCTCAAAAGAAACAAAGAGAAACTAATAAGAATATGAAAGAGTATCAGTTATCTGTTACTATTGATATTCATGACTTTAATACTCGTAAGAAGAATGCTCATGAGTATTTAGTTAAGGGACATAAGATTAAAGCTTCAATACGTTTTAAAGGTCGTCAAATGGCTCATACTGAGTTAGGTAAAGAAGTTTTAGAACGTTTTGCAGAAGAACTTAGTGAAGTATCAATGATTGAAACTGCTCCTAAATTAGAGGGTAGAAACATGCATATGTTATTGGCACCAAAAAAGTAAAATGAGAGGAAGATAATAATGGGAAGTAAACAAAAAACTCACAAGGCTAGTAAAAAAGTATTAACTAAAAGACCTGGTGGGACAATTAAATTTAAACATGCTGGTGGAAATCATAAAACAGCAAAAGATAGTGCAAAAAGCATTAGACAAAGAAGAAAAAGTGGAAGTATGAATGAAGGAGTTAGTAGCAGATTAAAATCTGTTATCTAGTGGAGGTGTAAATTATGGCAAGAGTTAAAGGCGGATCTGTAGCTAAAACTAGAAGAAGAAAAGTTTTAAAAGCTGCTAAAGGGTATTTTGGAAGTAAACATCGTTTATTTAAAACTGCTCAAGAACAATTATTCCATAGTGGAGTATATGCTTATAGAGATCGTAAAAACAATAAAAGAAATTTCAGAAAATTATGGATTACACGTATCAACGCTGCATGTAGATTAAATAATATTAGTTATTCTAAGTTTATTAATGGACTTGCAAAAGCTGGAGTTACTGTTAACCGTAAAATGTTAAGTGAATTAGCTATCGATAATGCAAAAGCATTTTCTGATTTAGTAGCATTAGCTAATGATGGTTTAGCTGGTAAAGTTACTAAAAAAGAAGTAAAAGCTGAAGT
>CAYJCL010000060.1:0-3546 GCA_964368665.1 uncultured Muribaculaceae bacterium | reverse complement strand
CTGAAGTTAAAGCTGAAGTTAAAAAAGAAACTGTTAAAAAGGAAGCAAAAGTTGATTATTCTAAAATGACTTTAGCTGAATTAAAAGCAGTAGCTAAAGAACAAGGTATTAAAGGTATTTCATCAATGAAAAAAGATGAATTACTTGCTGCTATTAAATAACGAGGGAAACTTCGTTTTTTTTATGGTATTTCTTGCGTTATTTTTAAATATTAGGTATAATTAGTTAATAGACTAGGAGTGGTAATGTGCGTAAGGTAATGGCTTCTTTAGATATTGGTAGCGATACAATTAAAATTGTTGTTGGCGAAATGTATAGAGCTAAACTAACTGTACTTGCAGTACACTCTGAAGTTAGTAGGGGAATAAAAAATGGTTTAATTGTTAATGAAGAATTATTTTTAGATTGTTTTAAGAAATGTTTGAAAAGAATTGAAGATAATTTGAATTTAAAGATTAGTAAAATGTTGGTTAGTATATCATCTTATAATGCTGAATTTTTGGTTAATGAAGGTAAAAGTGATATTTTAAGTGAAGATAATATTATTACTGGAGAAGATATTTATAATGTAATTTTAAATTCTTCTAGTAATAGTGTTCAAGCTAATATGGATGTAATTAATACTTTACCAACTTTATTTAAAATTGATGGTGATAAGTTATCAGCTAATCCTAAGGGAATGGTTGGTACTCATTTAGCTGTTAAATCTGTTATAGCATCTACTTCTCGAACTGTTACTAAATTAATTATTAATGCTTTAAATAAAGTTAATATTGAAGTATTAGATTTTTCTTTTGGAGCTGTTGGAGATTATTATTTAATTAAGAGCGAAGTATATGATAAAAAAATAGGTGTTATTGTTAATATGGGAGAAGATATTACTACTATATCAGTAATTAATAAAGGAGTTTTAACTAATTCTCAAGTATTAGAATTAGGTGGAAAAAACATTGATCATGATATATCGTTTATTTATAAGATAAAAAACGATATAGCTAAAAGACTTAAACATGAGTTAGCACTAGGGCATAAGCGGATGGCAATAGCATCTGATTATGAAATATTGGAAAATAATTTAGGTGAAAAAGTTAAAATTAATCAATATGAGTTATCAGAAATTGTGATGAGTAGGTTAGAAGAAATACTTAAAATAACAAAAAAACAAATTAACCACTTAACAAAAAAGGAAATTAGTTATATAATGGTAACAGGAGGATTGACGGAGATAAGTGATTTTTCGTTAATCTTAGAAGAGGTTTTTGGGAAGAGTGTAATTTTAGGAAGAGTAGAAGAAATTGGGGCAAGAAATAATATTTATAGCACTTGTATTGGACTTATTAAGTATTATTATGATAAAATGAAATTAGTGAGTAAGGATTATTCGATTTTCAGTATTGATGAACAGAAAGAATTAAGTGGATTTAATAAGAAATCTATTAATGAATCTTCAATACTTGGTAAATTGTATGGTTACTTTTTTGATAATTAAGGAGAGATAAAATGTACGAATTAGAAATGGATCAAATAGCAAAGATTAAAGTTATTGGAGTTGGTGGCGGAGGATGTAACGCTGTTAACAGAATGATTGAATCTGGTGTTAGAGGTGTAGAATTTATTGTTGCCAATACTGACTTACAGGTATTAAATGTAAGTAAAGCTGAAACTAAATTACAAATTGGTAAAAATATTACTGAAGGACTTGGTGCTGGTGCTAATCCTGAAGTTGGAAGAGAAGCTGCTTTAGAAAGTAAGAAAGAAATAGAAGATGCTATTGCTGGTGCTGATATGGTTTTCGTTACTTGTGGAATGGGTGGAGGTACTGGTACTGGTGCTGCTCCTGTTATTGCTGAAATAGCTCAAGACTTAGGTGCTTTAACTGTTGGTATTGTTACTAAACCTTTTAGATTTGAAGGTCGTAAGAGAATGGAACAAGCTGAAGTTGGATTACAAGATTTAAAGAAACATGTTGATACTTTAATTGTTATACCTAATGATCGTTTAAGAGAAATTATAGATAAAACTACTCCAATGTTAGAAGCTTTTGAAGAAGTTGATAATGTTTTAAGAAGCGGTGTTAGATCTATATCTGATTTAATTGCTGTATCAGGGTTAGTTAACCTTGACTTTGCAGACGTTAAAGCAGTTATGGAAAAACGTGGTAATGCTATTATTGGTATTGGTGTAGGTGTAGGAGAAAATAGAGCTATTGAAGCTGCTAAACAAGCTGTTTCAAGTCCTTTACTTGAAACTACTATTGAAGGTGCTACTGATGCTATAATCAACATTACAGGTGGAAGTAATTTAACTTTATTTGAATCTGAAGATGCTGCTGAAGTAGTAAGAAATGCTGCTAATACTGATATAAATACTATATTTGGGGCTATTATCAATGAAAATTTAAATGATGAAGTAATAGTTACTGTTATTGCTACTGGATTTGATGATGATGCAAATAATTATAATAAACAATATAATGAACCTGAATATATTAAAGATAATGTAGATATTGATTCTGAAATTGATATCCCTCCATTTTTAAGAAATCATGATGATTTTTAACAAGTAGAAATACTTGTTTTTTTATTGACTGAGTATTTTATATATGATAGTATTTGATTGAGGTATGATAATGAAAAAGAAAAATATAAAAAGTGGTTTTGGTTATAAGAAATATGTATTCGGGTTTGTATTTTTATTGTTAGTAGGTGCTCTAGTATATTTTATAATGCAACCTAGTGATGAAGAAATACAAGAAGAGTTATTAGCTATTATTAGTGAAAAAGCTAATTATGGGTATTTTGATGAGTATGTTGATTTCGATGATTTTGAAGATAAAGAATTATTAAATTATTATTTTATGACACAAGGTCATATTGATGCAAAAATTGAAACTACTGAAAGAGGAGTGTTAACAAGTTTTGAAGAGATAGATGCTTCTATTGTAGAAGATTATATTATGACTACTTTTGATGAAAAAATAGAGCATAGAAATATTACTATTGATTATTGTGTTGATTGGGATTATTCGGTGAATGAAGGTACTTATGAAGAAGTTATTTTATATGAATATAATAAAAGTACTAATACATATGTAGCACAAGAGTTAGTAGAAGATGTGTGTACTCATACTATGATGTTAGTTAATGCTTATGGACAAGAAGGATTTATGCAATATTCTGATCCTGTTGTTACAAAAGTTATAGATTTTAAAAAAGAAGAAGATGATTATGTGATTACTTTAGTTAACGGATATAGGGCACTATTAGTTACACATGCTTTAAATTCATCAGCTAATTCGTTTGATATAGGGACTGAAATTATTACTGAAAGTGAATATATAAGTAATGATGAATTATTAGGTGATGCTAATTCAGTAGAAAGTTTTTTAAATAAGTATCCAGAGTATGAATATTATGATGAGGAAACTGAAGATGATATGTATAAAGATATGCTTAAGTTTTATAAAGAAGAAATAGATTCTAATTATACTAATTTATATAAACATCAATTTGTTTTTGAAAAAGAAAATGGTAATTATATTTTAAA
>CAYJCL010000059.1:824-5153 GCA_964368665.1 uncultured Muribaculaceae bacterium | reverse complement strand
CTCTCATCAAAGAAATCAATTCTATGACCTAAATGGTTTAATTCATTAATATTCATTAAATAATCAATACTCTTATAGTCATAAATATAAGTAATATCATTAATACATTCAATACTATATTTATTCTTAAAACTATCAATCAAGTACTTATCTACACAATTAGAACATTTATTACTAAATAAACAATGCTTAGTCATCATTACTCTAACTCTACCATATACTAAAGTTTCACCATTATCGAATGAAGATAATTCATCTAAAGTCAATTCAGGAGATAAACATAACTCTTTACTAAAATAACTAGTACTCCACTTATTATATATATTTAAAGGATAATTAAGAATTAAATCATTTTTTTCATACTTAATAATATCACTAGTAGAATTTACTAATAACTTATCATCTTTAAACTCATGATTATCATTAATATTAACTTCATAATATATATTTAAATCTTTATTGTTAATATATAAATCATAATTATTAGTATATATTCTACTAACATCATACTTCTTACTATTATCTATAAAATCAATATCAGCATTACCTTTTTCTCTAAATACTAAAGTTCTTAATTCATTTAAAGATTCAACACATTCTCTTCTTAAATTATTAATTGACGACATACTTACTAATATATTATCATCCATCTTAATATTTAATTTATCTATCTCATAAGCAGTATTACCTAATTTACTAATCTTAGATTTAATATCATCGATACTTACACTCTTATTTATAGCTTCACTAACTATATCTCCATACTTAGTAACTTTATTAACTCCATCATTAAAAGTTAATTCAATTTTACTGTTAATAACTATTGAGATATCCACATCTATTTTAATCTTTTTCAAATCATATTTTAATACATCACTCTCAATTAAAATATCACTAGTTTTTAATACAGTATCCAAATCGGTTAAAGAAACATTATTAGGTATAGAAATAACATCTCCCTCATTAGCAACCTTAACTTGTTCATTATTTAAATAAATATTAAATACATTCATCCCTTTATCTTGATTCTCAAACTTAATACCATCACCATTATTTAAAGTCTTACTAAGTTTAATCTTAATTCTTTTCTCATCACATGATATAACACTACCTATTTCAACACCCTTATGATTAGGTCTTTTTTTATTTACTATATCTTTATCACTACCTATATAGCCTTTACTATATCCACGGTTAAATAAGTAGTCTAGCTTTTCTAACTCATCACTAACATCTACTTTAGTATTAGAATAGTACCCATCCATTAACTTACGATACATCTTAGTTACAACAGCTACATAAGCAGCACTTTTCATCCTACCTTCAATTTTTAAAGAAAATATCTTACTCTTCATTACATCTTCAAAAAAAGTAACAGTACTAACATCTTTAGGACTTAATAAATATCCAGAATCATCATTAGTATGATAAGGCATTCTACATAACTGAGCACATGCCCCTCTATTACCACTTCTCTTCAGTGCCATACTACTCATTAGACAAACACCAGAGTATGACATACATAAAGCTCCATGAATAAATCCTTCAATTTCTAAATCAGTATCAATATTATTTATTTCATCAAGAGATAACTCTCTAGCAACTACCATTCTACTAAAACCTAATTTACTCAAAAATTTAGCAGAATAAGTATCTAAATTATGCATCTGAGTAGATGCATGCATTTCTAACTTGGGATATTTTAAATTTATTAAATGAGCTAAACCTACATCTTGAATAATAACAGCATCTACACCATTATAATATAAAAAATCAATAAATTCTAATACTTCATTAAACTCATCATCTTTTATTAATGTATTAACAGTTATATAAACCTTAACACCATATAAATGAGCAAAATTTATTGCTTCAATTATTTCTTCATTAGAAAAATTCTTGGCAAATGCCCTAGCACCAAAAGACTTACCTGCTAAATAAACAGCATCTGCTCCATTATGAACTGCAGCATATAATGCTTCCATACTCCCAACAGGAGCTAATAATTCTTTCATCTTATTCTCCCAACTTATTAGCTAAATCAATAAATACTTCCATAGGTAATGCTTCTGCTCTTATTGTTAAATCAAATCCATGAACTAGTAATACTTCCTTAACTTTATCTAAATCATAATTATATAAATTATTTTTAATATTCTTTCTCTTATGCACAAAAGAATCTCTAACTAATCTAAAAAAGAACTTAGAATCATTAACTCCTTCTGTTACTTTAGAAGATAACTTAATAACAGCACTATCTACATTAGGTACTGGATTAAAACACTTTCTAGGAACAAAAAACAACTTAGAAATATCAAAATAATAATTAAGATACACTGAAATAGATCCATATTCCTTATGACCAGGATCACTTGTAAAACGATCTGCTACTTCATTTTGAACCATTAATACCATCTCATTAACTTTAATACCATCATCTATAAACTTACTAATTATCGGAGTAGTAATATAATAAGGTAAATTAGCTATAACATATAAATTATTATATTTATAATTACTTAATATCTCATTAACATTTACTCTTAAAAAATCACCATATATAACTTTAGTTAAATCATCTTCTAAAACATCTAACTCTTCTTTAACTCTTTCATCAATTTCAAAACAAAGTAATTGACATCCAAAATCTTTTAAATACTTAGTTAAAGCTCCATGACCTGGACCTATTTCAATAATTAAATCATCACTACTTACATCAACAGAATCCTTAATCTTTCTAAGAATCATTTGGTCATGTAAAAAATTTTGACCTAAACTCTTCTTATGTTTAAAACTACTCATAAAATTCACCTAAAAAGGAAGATTATTCATCTCCCCATCCTTTTCTTAAAACATCATATATTATTTCTTGACGACCAACATTATCATAAGCATAAGCACTACTTGGAGTTAATAAATCCAATGAAGTACCACCAACCCCTCTATCTAATACGATAGCAACTACTGGTTCACTAGAAATTCTTTCATTTTCAAAACTAATAATAGTTCCACAAGGTAAGTTATTAGATGATGCTACAATTCTTACTTGACCATAAGTATCATCTTGATGATATATTCTACCATCACTTACATTTTCATTAGTACAATAAAGATAACCACTACATAATGGACAATCTGCTCCATATCCAGTTAAATCACCTACAAAAGTATCTTTAACAGAATATAAACTATTATCAATATCATTTTGTACTTTTTCAGCCATAGCTGTTAAATTTAATGTTTTATTTAAATTACCATTTACTACTCTAACTTCCGCTTGATCTAATGGAATAGATAATACAGTAACAAATAGAGCTATTAATAAAAACTTAAAAGTTTTAATACTAATACTCACATATTTTTTCATTATATTCACCTCGAATACATATCTAATTCTATCATATAAGGTATTATATGTCAAAAATTCGAGCTATATTCTTATTAGTAATTTCTACCAATTTGTCAACCGAAATTCCATACACATCTGCTACAAACCTAGCAGTATCCATAGCATAACCAGGAATATTTTGCTTTCCTCTATGAGGAACAGGTGTCAAGTAAGGAGCATCTGTTTCAATAATAATATTATCTATTGGAACATTAACTAATATATCTTTTAAATTACAGTTCTTAAAAGTTACTACTCCACTAATACCTAAAACATAACCCATCTTAACATATTCTAATGCCGTTTCTAAACTACCAGAAAAAGAATGAATAACTCCTACTAAATCATATGTCTTTAAAATATTCATAACATCCATAGTTGCTTCTCTACTGTGTATAACTACTGGTTTATTAACACTCTTAGCAATATCTAACTGTTTAATAAACAATTCTTTTTGTCGATCAATATTTTCTTTAGTATAGTAATAATCTAATCCTATTTCTCCAACAGCTACTATCTTATCATTAGATAAATTATCATTTATAAACTCTAAGTCTCTATCCTTATAATTATCAACATCCTCAGGATGAATTCCTAGAATACCATACATATTACTGTATTTATTAACTAAATCTAATACTTCAGTACAAGATTCATAGTTAAATGCACTATTAATATATCTATCTACTCCTAAAGATTCACTAGATTTAATTAAACTTTCAATATCAGCATAATACTCCTTATATATATGACAATGCGTATCAGTAAGTCCCATTACTTATCAATCCTTGCAAATAATATCTCAGGATTGTTTAAAACAGTACCTTCTCTATATTTACCAAATTCATCAATAGTATCAAAACCTCTTAATTCAGTATTTAACTGATTTAAAATAGCTTCTGCAGTATCAGGTAAGAAAGCTTGTAATAACACTGCTCCTA
>CAYJCL010000059.1:489-814 GCA_964368665.1 uncultured Muribaculaceae bacterium | reverse complement strand
TCTTTAAACGACCATGACTACTTTCCTCTTTAGCTAATATCCAAGGACATGTTTCATCTATATACTTATTACATTTTCTATAAAAATCTATAATTAATTCTAAAGCATCCCCAACATGTAAAGAATTCATACAGTCAGTAACTTTATTCTTTAACTCACTAGCAAATTTAATAAAATCTTCATCCATACTGTCGATAACTTTAGGATTATCCACAACACTATCAAAATACTTCTTACTCATAGATATAGTTCTATTAACTAAATTTCCTAATACATTTGCTAAATCCGAATTAAATCTTTCAATAATTAACTCATCAGTTAAATT
>CAYJCL010000059.1:0-479 GCA_964368665.1 uncultured Muribaculaceae bacterium | reverse complement strand
TCAACCCCATAAGTATCAGCTAAATCATCAGCATATAATAAATTGCCTTTACTCTTACTCATCTTATCAGATCCAGTTAAAATCCAAGGATGACCAAATATTTTCTTAGGTAATTCTAAACCTAAACTCCATAAGAAACAAGGCCAATATAGTGAATGGAATCTAAAAATATCTTTTCCTAATAAATGTAAATCAGCAGGCCAATACTTATTAAATTCTTCACTAGATCCATCAGGATCATACCCAATACCAGTAATATAATTAGATAAAGCATCTAACCATACATAAACAACATGCTTAGGATCACTAGTTACTTGAACACCCCAATTAAAAGATGTTCTAGAAACACATAAATCTTGTAAACCAGGTTTTATAAAATTATTAATCATTTCATTCTTACGTGAAATTGGTTCTAAAAACTCAGCATTATCTTCAATATATTTTTCTAACTTATCTTGATATTTACTTAACTTAAAGAA
>CAYJCL010000058.1:0-5207 GCA_964368665.1 uncultured Muribaculaceae bacterium | reverse complement strand
ATTTACCTATCATTGAGTGTTCACTTGTACCAATTAAATATAAATCTTCTCCTTCGATTTTATACATCATTGCTTCCATTTCTTCAAATGATATTACTCCTGTAACTACATCTGATCTAATCATGAATGGCGGTATACAATAAGTAAATCCTTTATCTATCATAAAATCTCTTGCGTAGCTAAGCATTGCTGAGTGTAATCTTGCTATATCTCCCATTAAGTAGTAAAACCCATTACCTGATGTTCTTCCACTACTGTCTTTATCAAGACCATTTAATTTTTCACAGATATCTGCATGATATGGAATTTCATAACTTGGTACAACTGGTTCTCCATATTTTTCTATCTCTACATTTTCTGAATCATCTTTTCCTATTGGAACTGTGTCAGCTATAATGTTTGGAATTGTCATCATACTTTCTTTTACTTTAGTTTCTAATTCTACTTCTTGTTCTTCTAAGTTTTTGATTTCTGCTGAAATTGTTGCAATTTTATCTTTGATAGTCATTGCTTCTTCTTTTTTTCCTTCGCGCATTAAGTTACCAATTTGATCACTTAGTTGGTTTTTTTCCATTCTTAAGTTATCCGCTTTTGTTTTAGCTTCTCTGTATTTAGTATCTAACTCATAAACTTCATCTACTAATTGTAATTTTTGATCTTGGAATTTTTTCTTAATGTTTTCTTTTACTAATTCTTTATTTTCTCTTATTAATTTAATATCTATCATGATATCCTCCTTATTTTTTAAATTGATTTTTTGATACAAAAAAACACCGAATATTGCAAGGAGCAATAATGCGGTGCCATCCTTTATTTTACTTAATTAATATAACGGTATTAACCGGAGTTGATTAAACTCTCTAAAAAGGAGATTTCTTATACTTTGTATACTCATTTTCAGCAACCATGAGTTCTCTTAGATACTAGGTATAGTACTTGTCTTTTTTCATCAATTTGTGGTTATATTGTAGCAAATTAAGTTTTAAATGTCAAATGTCCTTTGAATATAAGCATCCGCAGTATTGTTGACGATATAGATCTAGTTCTTTAGATAATTCAATACTTCTTAGATATCCATTATTTTTTTTGAAATCTCCAGGTAAGTATTTAATGTTGTTTTCTATACTTAATGAATTACCTATTTGATTAATTATTTGGCTATCTTTTGAAGGAGAAATAGTTAATGTTGTTGTGAAGTATTCAAAGTTATCTTCTTTGGCTTTTATAGCTGTTTCTTTTAATCTTAAGTTATAACACTTATAACATCTTAATCCGCCTTCTTTGGCATTTTCTAGATTACTTGCAATATTTTTAAATAATTGGTTATTATAATCATTATCTACGTATTTTATATTATATTTTTCTAATACCTTAATTTGATTATATTTCCTTTTATCATATTCTTCTAATGGTTCAATATTAGGATTAAAAAAGTAGACTGTTATATCAAAATTATTTTTTAATCTTTCAATTACTGCTGTTGAACATGGTCCACAACAGCTATGAAGTAATAATTTTGGTTGATAGTCTAGGTTTTTAATGATATTATCTAATTCTAAATCATAGTTGGTCTTCATTTTCATTTTCTTTCTCTATTGCTTCGTATGTCTTAAAGATATATGCATCTGTATTTGAATCTAACATTAATACTCCTAATTTCCCTTCGAATTTATCTATTACTACTTCGTATATATCAAAGTAGTTATTTAATTTTTCGATATTTATTGTGTTCATATGCACTGTGTTTCCATCATTCATCTTTAAGATAAACCTCTCATCATCAATAATTTCTCCTGATGTATTTTTTGAGGGAGAATATTCTATTTCATTAATTGAGTTAATTATTTCTTGATCTACTCTATTTAATTTAACTATTAAGTTTTCTAGTTTATCATCTGGAACATAGTTTATTACTGTTGGTAGTCCTAGGTATTGTTCATTTGAGTATTTTCCATTTGATAGGATATATGTACTTCTTGTCTCGTAATAGAATAATGGTTTTGTTTCTTCAATAATTATTCTTAGTGTTCCATCTAGAGACTTTTTCAAACTCACTGTATTTACTAAGTCATTAGTTTTAATATTTTCTATTATTTCATTATCATTTAATGTGAAAATATTTGGATAATTTTTAATATTAGCTAATTCTATTATTTCGTAGTCTTTTATTGTACTTGTTCCTTCGATTAAAATATTATTTATTTTAGTATTTTTATAATATGAGTATCCATAAACTGATAGTGAAATAAATATTAAAATAATTATTATGTTTTTAATATTTAATTTTCTTTTATGTTTTTTTCTTGTCCTTCTTAATTCTTTTTTCATAATTATTTCCAACCTATGAATTCTTGTTCAATAATTAAGTCGACTCCTGTATTTTTTAATACTGTATCATGCACTTCATTAACTAAGTTATATATATCTTTACTTGTTGCATCTCCAATATTAATTATAAAATTGGCGTGTTTTTCACTAACTTGTGCTCCTCCAATTGTTTTACCTTTAAGACCACATTCTTCAATTAACCTTCCGGCAAAATCACCTTCTGGGTTTCTAAATACTGATCCTGCTGAAGGAAATTCAAGTGGTTGAGATTCTAATCTTCTTTTTTGACGATCTTTTACTAGGAATAGAGATTTTTCTTTATCTCCTGAATCTAGTTTTATTTTTACTGCTAGTATTATATATTTTTTATTTGTTTTAAAATCAGTAGATCTGTAACTATAGTTTATATCTTTTTTCTTTAATCTTTTAATATTTAATTCTTCATCTAATACTGTTACTTCTTTTATATAGTCCATTATGCATGCATTATAAGCTCCTGCATTTCCATAAACAGATCCACCAATTGTACCTGGTATTCCTACAGCAAATTCAAGCCCTGTTAAAGATTTATTAATAGAGTCCATAGCTACTACTGGTAATTTTGCTCCTGCTTCAGCATATAGAGTGCGTGTATTTTCATCAATTACATGGGCAGACATTTTGTTAAAAGTTATTA
This sequence comes from uncultured Muribaculaceae bacterium, assembly GCA_964368665.1. Taxonomy (GTDB): domain Bacteria; phylum Bacillota_I; class Bacilli_A; order RF39; family UBA660; genus CAYJCL01. The sequence continues at coordinate 2,203 of CAYJCL010000058.1, read as the reverse complement.
CTACTCCATCATATTTATTATTTAGAATAATATTTGATCCTGCTCCAAGAATGATATAGTTTTTATTATTTTCTTTTAAGTATTTAATAGCATTTATTAAATCATTTACTGAATTTGGACTTAATAGATATTTACAAGTTCCACCTATTTTATATGTATTATATTTCTGTAGTTCAACATTCTCTTGAAGTTGACCGAATTGTTCTAATTTTTCTTTCATTTTGTCAACCTCTTTATTTCGTTATATATTTTTTCACTACTATTAAATTTATATAATTTTTTTAAGTTTTTGATCATTACTTTTCTAGTGTTTTCATCAAATAGTTCTTCAACTTTATTAATTAATATTTTTTCATCTAAATCTTTTTCTTCGATTATTTCAGCTGCTATATTTTTTTTAAGTTCTAAAGCGTTATAGAATTGATGATTGTTAGCCACGTATGGTGATGGAATAATTATTGACGGTATTTTAAGAGCTATTATTTCACTAATGGTTGATGCCCCTGCTCTTGTAATTAATACATCTGTGTTTTTTAATATACCTGTCATGTTATCTAAATACGGCAATATTTTAATATTTGAAGAAAACTTATTTTTTATAAAATCTTCATATAAATTTTTACCTGTTATATATAGTACTTCAAAGTCTTTTTTAGCACATAGTTTTAAAAAGTTTGTCATTTTATCATTAATAGTGGCGCTTCCTAGACTTCCTGCTACGATAGTAATTAATTTTTTGTTTTTTGTTAAACCTAAAGATGATTTGGAAATTTCTTTAGAGTTAATAGCATTTTCACTACATGGATTACCTGTATATACTACTTTATCTTTATCAAAATAAGAGACACTTCCTGGTAATGACACTGCTATTTTATCCGCATATTTTGCAAGTGCTTTATTTGATTTACCTGGTATAGAGTTTTGTTCATGAATAAGGGTTTTAATATTTAATTTATTGGCTGCTTTAATTACAGGATATGTAACGTATCCACCTACTCCTATGACTATATCAGGTTTAAAGTTTTTCATTATTTTTATGCATTTTTGATAAGCTTTTCTAATTAGTAAGACATTTTTAAAATTACGGATCATGTTAGTTTTACTAAATCCGTATATTTCTATTGCTTGATAATCGATGAAATGTTTTGGAATAATTTCACTTTCCATACGATTATGAGTACCAATAAATAGTACTTCTAAGTTGCTTTCGCTTTCTTTTAATTTGTTAATTATTGCAAGTGCTGGATAGATATGTCCTCCAGTACCTCCTGCAGATACTATTACTTTCATGGTATCACCTTATTTAATTATACTACATTTTTTGTTTTTTTTGAATCATTTTTACCATTTTGTTTTGACATCTGGTTTTAAAGAAATTGTTAACTCTTTTGGTTCTTCAAAAACTAAGTGCCTTGTTGTTACTCCACAGGTTTCTAAAATCTTTTTGCTAGCTTTTGTTGAATCTGTATCTTTATACTTGTCTGATAGATATACAACTTCTTTAATTCCTGATTGTACAATTGCTTTAGCGCATTCATTACATGGGAATAAATCTACATAAATAGTTGTTCCTTCTAAGTTTCCTCTATAGTTTAATATTGCGTTGAACTCTGCATGACATACATATGCATATTTCGTATTTAAGAATTCTCCTTCTCTTTCCCAAGGAAATTCTTCATCATTAAATCCTCTTGGTGCTCCATTATATCCTATAGATAATATTCTATTTGTATCATCAATGATACAAGCACCTACTTGCGTTGATGGATCCTTACTTCTTGCTCCTGATAATTTTGCAATTGCTATGAAGTATTCGTCCCAACTTATATAATTTTCATTCATAATTTACCACCTACTAATAGAATAACACAATGATAGTCTTATTTAAAGCATATTCTATATTGGGAGGGATTATATGAGTAAGAAAATTGATACTAGTTTAACTGATGAATCAACTAAAGTATTTTGGTTATTAGCACTTGTAAATAAGATTGCAAGTTTTTTTGGATATAAAATATCAGTAGAAAAAATTAGTAAGACCTCTGATTAAATTATTTAAAAAATCACCATTAATTTGGTGATTTTATTTTGTATTTATCTCTTTTTTGATAACTTGTATGGAGTATTTTATGCGCTAGTCCTTCTCCTGGTTTTCCTAAGTATTCTTCATATATTTTTATTAATATTGGATTTTCATGAGATT
>CAYJCL010000057.1:0-5302 GCA_964368665.1 uncultured Muribaculaceae bacterium | reverse complement strand
AATATTACAAAAAATATAACAATCTATGAAAACCAACCTTATAATGTAGAACTACTCAATAATAATATAACTAGTAATTTAAATTATACAATTAAAGATAACCAAGTATATATTGATACTAATATTTCTGGATACATAACATTTACAGAAGATTATAATGATTATAACCAAGAATCATCAATTTATTATCATAGTAGTGATCAAAAACTAATGTCAAGAGGAGACCTACAATCTATTACAAATACCACTAATATCAACGTGGAAAAGGGAACCCTAGAATTAATAAATTATGATGAATCAGATAATTTATTAACTACTAATGTCTATGGGTTATATGATTCAAACCATAATTTAATTAGAACAGGAAACAATCAAGTATTTGATTTGCCTAATTATGGAACATATTACATAAAAGAACTAGTTACTACAGAAGGGTACATAAAAGATGAACAAATATATAATTTTGAGGTAACTAGTAGTAATTTAAATAACAAAATAATTACCAAATCAAATATAATTACATCTACTTTAAATATAACCAAGTATTATGAAGACTATCATACTAAAAAATTATATTTAGAAGATAATGCTGAATTTGGAATATATAGTGAATCTAATGAACTAATAAAAACAGTTAATACTAAAAACGGTATTATAAAAGAAACTCTTACATATGGAAACTATATCATCAAACAACATACATCCATTGAAAATTATTATAAAACAGAAGATATAAATATAAGTGTTAAAAACAATAATGAAACATTAAACTATGAGTTAATAAATAAAGAAATAATATCTATTTTAAATATCCATAAAAAAGATACTGATACTAAAGAATTAATATCTATTCCAATAAAATTCACAATATATGATAATATTAATAAAGAATATATATGTATAGATGAGTGTTATTTCACAACAAATGAAGAAGGTATAATATCAGTACCTCTTAGTATAGGGAATTATCAAATAAGTGAGATCAATGAAAACTTAGGTGACTATTTATGGAATGACCAATCAATAGAGATAAATATAACTATAAATAGTAATAGAGAAATATCAATCGATTTCTATAATCAAAAAAAAGAAATAGAAACTAACGAAATACCAACTAATCAAATAATAGAAGAAAAAAAAACACCTGAAAATTTCACAAAAATAGAAGTGCCAGACACTAATTTAAATCAAAATTATGCTATATTATACATATCATTAATATTATTTGTCGTAAATAAGAAATTTAGACTTGTTAAATAAGTAAAATAATGTTAAAATCTTCTTAAGTGATTAATTTTATCAAGTTTCCGAAAACTATGAATAATATTAAAGTACTTAGTTTAGGAGGATATAAGATGGAATTAAAAGACAAAACTATAGTTTGCAAAGATTGCGGTAAAGAATTTACTTTTACTGTAAGAGATCAAGAATTCTACAAAGAAAAAGGTTTCGATAACGAACCTCAAAGATGTAAAGAATGTCGTATCGCTAAAAAAGCTAATAGAAATAACTTCAGAAGAGATAACAAAGAAAATAACTAAGAAATCTTAGTTATTTTTTTTATTCAGAAGTTTCAAAAACTTTTAATTCAGTCGACCCAAAATCTTCACTAAATTCATGACACCATACTGATATAGCTTCATAATCATCTAGATTAATATCATCATCAACTATAATCTCATAAGTATCATCAACAAATGCTTCTGTAATTATATCAGTAATTAATATTTCATATACAAACTCTCCATTATTATAATGACCTAAAGCAAAATAAACATCAGGAGCCCTACCATCATAATTAAATAACACTACATCAATACTATTATCTTCATATACAGTAACATTACCAGATACATTATGAGCAAGACTAGATAAATTTCCGCCTCTTACAGCAGCAACTGTATCAGTAAGTGGTCCAGGATCTTCAATTACTTCTACTTCTTTACATCCAGTAAATAATAACAAAAATAATCCTAACAATAATAATTTTTTCATCAATACCTCCTTTCATAAAGATGCACTTCATAAGCAGATTTTCTACTTAAATAATATCAAATCTAACATTAAAATACAACATCATAAATATTATTATTTAGGAGGAAATATGTTTCAAAATACTAAAAATAATCGTATTAAAATAATATTGCTACTAATAATCATTATATTAATTGTTATCATATTAAGAGTATTCTATATTCAAATATTTAAATATGATGAATTAAATTCTCTAGCAAATGATTTATGGAGTAGAAATTTACCTATAAGTGCAGATAGAGGTGAAATACTAGATCGAGATGGTGAAGTGCTAGCTACTAATATAACAACTACATCACTTATTTTAGTACCGAACCAAATAGTGGATAAAGAATCAGTAGCAAAAGATATTGCTAATATCTTAGATATACCTTATGAAGAAATGTACGAACACGTATCTAAAAATACTTCTATTGAAAGAGTTCATCCAGAAGGTAGAAATCTTGATTCAACTATAAGTGACCAAATAAATAAATTAAACTACGATGGAGTATATTTATTAAGAGAATCTAAAAGATATTATCCTCATGGTAACTTACTAGCTAATACATTAGGTTATGTTGGAATAGATAATCAAGGATTATCAGGATTAGAATTGGAATATGATGAGTATTTAACAGGAGAAAATGGAGCAATAAAATATTACTCCGATGGTCAAGGAAATAGACTAGAAACTAACGAAGTATACCAAGCACCAACTAGTGGAATAAATATTCAATTAACAATCGATTTAGATATCCAATTGGCAGTTGAAAGAGAACTAAATAACGCTATTAGTAAATATAACCCAGATCATGCTCTCGTAATGGTCATGGACCCAAATAATGGTGAAGTACTAGCAATGTCATCAAGACCAACATTCGATCCTAATAATTATCAAGATTATGATGTAGAAGATATAAATAGAAACTTACCTATATGGATGACCTATGAACCAGGTTCGACATTCAAAATTATTACACTAGCTGCAGCTCTAGAAGAACAAACAATTGACTTGTTCAATGATACATATTATGATTCAGGAAGTATCACAGTAGAAGGAGCAACAATAGGTTGTTGGAAACATGAAGGACATGGATTACAAACTATGCTAGAAGTAGTAGAAAATTCCTGTAATCCAGGATTCGTAACTATGGGAATGGAATTAGGTACAGAAACATTATTTAGTTACATAGATGACTTTGGTTTTGGTTCAAAAACTGGTATAGACTTAAATGGAGAAAGTATCGGAATTATGTTTAATCTAAACGATGTTGGACCAGTAGAACTTGCAACAACCTCATTTGGACAAGGAATATCAGTTACACCAATTCAACAAGTAAATGCCGTATCAGCCGCAATTAACGGAGGAACACTTTATCAGCCATCAGTAGTAAAAAATTACCTAGAGCCGTTAACTAATACTATTATAAAAACAAACGATAATATAATTATAGAAGAAAATATAATAAGTAAAGAAACATCAGATTTAGTAAAATATTCACTAGAATCAGTAGTAGCAAATGGTACAGGAAAAAATGCTTATATCGAAAATTATAGAGTAGGAGGAAAAACTGGTACAGCTCAAAAAGTAGAAAACGGAGCATACTTAGTAAATAACTATATTGTATCCTTTATTGGATTCATGCCCGCTGACAATCCCAAATACGTAATATATGTTGCTATAGACAATCCAAAAGGAGTCACCCAGTACGGAGGAACAGTAGCAGCTCCAATAGCCAAAAATATTTTCGAAGAAATAATTAGTATTGAAAGCATTGATCCGTCTAAAGAAACCATCCCTAAGGAATATACATGGTTGGATCAAAAATATATCGAAATGCCAAATGCTATAGGTTTAACTAAAGAAAATGCAGATAAACTATTAAAAGATTTTAAAATAGAATACACAGGAACAGGAGATAAAATAATTTATCAATCACCAAAAGAAGGTTTATTTACTAAAGAAGGATCAACAATAAAACTATTATTAAATTAAATGTAAATTCTTGTCAAATTATTAGTTATTGTTTTTTTCTTAAGAAAAATAAGATATAATATAGAAGAAAGAGGTGACAAGATGTTAATATTAGCAAAAAGTGCATTAGTAATGATGATCGGCTTTATCGCCTCAATAGCTATTGGACTAGTATTAATACCAATCTTAAAAAGTAAAAAAATAGGTCAAAGAGTTAGTTTGAAAATAGGTGAAAGACACCTATCTAAACAAGGAACACCAACTATTGGAGGACTAATATTTATTATCCCAACAGTTCTAACAATGCTATTTTTATGGTTAAGAGGAAGTATTGAAATAACTCCAAATCTAATAATTTTAATATTCGTCTTCGTCGCCTATGCAGGTCTTGGTTTCATAGATGATTATTTAAAAATAAAGTTTAAGAATAATGAAGGTTTAAAAATAACTACAAAATTAATTTTTCAAACAGTTATTGCTTTAATATTTTTCTATATTTATATAACTAACGGAAATAGTGGCGTAATTGAAATAACAGGTCTCGGCATTCAAATAGATTTAGGATGGATATACGGAATATTTATTTTATTCATGCTAGTTGGATCAGCTAATGCTGTAAACATAACTGACGGGCTTGATGGCCTAGCAGGAGGTTTGTCAGCAATAGCATTCTTAGCATATGGACTACTAGCATGGAATGCAGGATGGATAGAAGGATATCAAGAAATAGCAATATTCTGTTTCTCCCTAGTTGGAAGTTTATTTGGATTCTTATTCTACAATACTCATCCAGCAAAAATAATGATGGGTGATACAGGATCTCTCGCTCTAGGAGCAGGACTTGCTACAGTAGCAATACTTACAAAATATGAATTGACCCTAATCATCATTGGATTAATATTCATTATTGAAACATTAAGCACTTTAATTCAAATGATAGCAATTATAAAATTCAAAAAGAAAGTATTTCTTATGGCACCACTTCATCATCATTTTGAACAACTTGGTTGGGCTGAAAGAGATATTGTAAAACTATTCTGGGTTGTTGGTTTTTTACTAGCAATGGCAGCAGTAACATACGGAGTATGGATTTAAAGAACTTTTAAGTTCTTTTTTCTATATGAAAATTAATATAATTAAAAGAGGTACTTATGAAAAAAATAAACTTACCACTTTTAATTACAACTATAATATTATCTGTAATAGGAGTAATAATGATTTACTCATCGAGTAGTATATGGGCAGAATTCAAATATGAAGATCAATTTAGATATATTAAATTTCAAAGTGTATTTTTAATTATAGGTATAA
>CAYJCL010000056.1:0-5303 GCA_964368665.1 uncultured Muribaculaceae bacterium | reverse complement strand
GCTCTTACTCTACGATCATTAAATCTAGTATTTTGAATTTTCTTCATAAATTCATCAACTACTTTAGAATTAACATCAACAAAAGTATAAGTAGATAATATTTCAATATTAGTAAAATTATCTTTATCAATTTTTGTTTTTTCTTTTAAGAAATCAAGTAGACTTCCCTTTTTAAGTTTGTCTTTAGAACCAATATTAACAAATAATCTTACACTACCCTTACTTAATTGTCTATAAGTATTTTCTTTAATTTCAATACTCTTCTTACTATTATGACCTAACTCTTTAGTAACAGTTACTTTAAGTAATGCAGCTGCTATATTCATTAAATCAGCTTTATTTAAATCTCTTACATATTCATAAGCATCAACTAAGTCTTCTTTATTATAATTATTAGCTTCTTCAATAATATGATTATATTTAAGTTTAACTATTTCATTACTACTTGGTAATTCACCCTTAATAATAGTACTTTTAGTAAACTTCATAATACTGTCTAAATATCTAGCACTCTTATGAGCAACTAAACTAATTGCTTCTCCAGAAGTACCTGCTCTACCAGTACGACCAATTCTATGAACATAAGTTTCCTTATCAAAAGGTAATTTATAATTAATAACACATTCAATATTATCAACATGTATTCCTCTTGCAGCTACATCAGTAGCAATTAAAAACTTAAATGCCCCATTTTTAAACTTATCTAAAGTTTTAATTCTCATATCTTGAGACACATCTCCATGAATAATTTCACTGCTATATCCTCTAATAGATAACTGAGTATTTAATTCATCAACTTCTCTTTTAGTTTCACAAAATATAATAGTTCTCTTAGAATTTTTAAGATCTAATATTCTACATAAAGCTTCAATTCTAGTTTTTTCACTTACCATATAATAAGTTTGTACTATATTATCAGCAGTCTTAGTCTCAGATTTAACTTCAAAATGATCATAATCATCTTTCATATACTTAGTAGCTAAAGATTTAATTTCTTTTGGCATAGTAGCAGATAACATTAATACTTGTTTTTCTTCATTAGATTTTTTAAATACTAATTCAATATCTTCTAAAAATCCCATATCTAACATAATATCTGCTTCATCTAAAACAAAATATTCTAACTTATCAATTTTTAATTTCCCACGTTTAATAAAATCAATTACTCTTCCTGGAGTTCCAACTACTATGTCAGCTCCACGACGTAATTCTCTACTTTGATCTCCTACACTAGAACCACCATAAAGTGCTACAATATCAAACTTAGAGTCCTTATTAATCTTCATAAACTCTTCCTTAACTTGTAGTGATAATTCTCTTGTAGGTACTAAAATAATCGCTTTAACATAATTTGTACTAACGTCTAGTTTACTTAAAATACTAGCCCCATATGCTAAAGTCTTCCCTGTTCCTGTTTGTGCTTGGCCAATACAATCTCTTCCAGATAGCACTTCCGGTATTAACATTTCCTGTATCGGACTTGGGTTCACAATCCCCATCGCTTCTATTGATCTTAATACTTTATCATTAAGACCTAGCTCATTAAATTTTTTCATTTTTCCTTCTTTCGCTCATTGATTATACTACATATATTAAAAAAAAGCACGATAAATCGTACTTTTATTTTTTTACCCTCTTTAATCCATGCATTTCTCTATGTTTCCATATCATTTTTTTATGAACTCCATTAGTCATATTATCAAGATTAATAATTATATCATCTAAGTAATCTAAACTACCATTATCTTTAACAGCATCAACAAATACTTCTCCATTACACCATATTTTATATTTGATTCCATCACTTTTAATAGTTAAAGCTCTATAATTATCATAATACATATCATCACTTCCACTACCATAATAACTACAATAATTTTCTATTTGATCAAATTTATCAACTATCTCATCAATATGCTTCATTAACACTTTACCAACTTTACTATCGGCATCAGGATAAGTGTATTCCCCTGTTATGACATCTTTAGAAACAGTTCCTTTAGTATTAATACCTGGATCAATTGCTTTAAAACTAATATTTGTCCCATCATAATTCAATAGAAACTTTAAAAAATTATAATCTTTAATCATCAATTGAAAAGTACCCATTATTGGATTACAATCAAATACTATTTTTTTACTTAACTCACTATCATCCATTACTTCATAAAACTCTTTATACTCACTCATTAAAATTCTTCTAAACTCACCAAGAGATATAGTTTCACTACTTTGCTTAAACATATTAATATATCCTAAAACTGTTCTTTGAAGTCGACTAGGTAATTTATTTATCTCAACAGGTATTCTTTTATAAAATTTTTCTTTATTCATATCAACTATAGTAGATAAATTTTCCTTATCATAAAAACTACTATCAAAATCTTTATAAAAACTACCTACTTTTGTTTCAAGTTTACTATGTCTCAAATAAATCCATAGTTTAAAAGCTAAATAATCATATTTTAATATTGTCGGTTCTTCACCTCTATACGAAGAAACATCAACATTAAACATCACTAAATATTTTTCATATTCATCAAATGCTGCTTTTACTAAACTAGCACAATCTTTAAAATACTTTTCGTATCCACTACTATTAAAAGTAATATCTTTAGATCCTATATTTCTCAATAATGTAACATAATCTCCATTAATAGATACAGTTAATTCCATTTTATTCTTCGACACTGATAGAGCTTTTCCGCAAAATCGAACTTTAGGTTGATGAGTATTCATCCAATTTCTTAACTTTATAGCATCTCTAGCATCATTATATTTTTTTACTTCCGCTTTTAAAATTGTCTTCAAATCATAAAAGCTAATTACATTACTATTTGTTTCAACTATATCACTATTTAAAATTCTATTTATCCCACTCAATACTGTATCATAGTCTAAATTTCTAGTTGTATTACTAACTACACTAACTGACTTATCATTTTTTAATAACTCAAATAAACTAACATTCTTCATTATTAACCCCCTCACTATTCATTAACTTCCTAGTTAATTTATTAAGCTCATTAATATCGCAATATTCATAAACATTATCTGGTAAATTACTAACTAAAGAATTAAAATTAACTAAATAAACATTATCCATGACCATATCTCCAGTCATATTACTTGTTTTATTAGTATTCATCATTACTTCTAAAGATAAAATACTATCTTCTTCATAATTATATAACTTAGCAATATCAGCAATATATCTACAAAAATTAAATATATCATTAACATATTTCTCAGGTATTATCGGATGACTACTCATAAATACATAATTAGATTCTCCATTATTATTCTTATTAACAACTATTAACTTAAAGTCATTATCATCAACTAATAAAAAACCATTACTATAAACTACCACATCATAGTCCTTAGCAAACTTAATTAAATTCTCTGCTACATATTCATGACTAAGTCCATAAACATTTAAATTACCAACAAAACTCCATTCCCTATTTATACTCATAAATATATTATCTCTTCTTTTAATATAAGGACTATCAAAGAAATTAGTAGAGCAATCACTTATCTCTTCATCAAAATTTAAAGTAGCAACTCCTAAATCAATATCTTCTTCATTACCACTTAACATATCTTGATTAATAATATCTTTTAAAGAAGTCTCTTCCTCTTTAACTTCATATAATAATTTATTTAATGTAGAATCATTAGCTATTAATTCTTTAAAAGCATTTATATCATCAACACTCTTAAATAAACTACTAATTAAAATATTATAAACAACACCCTCTAAAGCTTTAGCTTCAAATAACAATCTATACCCATCACTAACAGCAATAACTAATTCTGAAAAAGAAGGTAACTTTTTAAATATATGTCTAGATTTATAAGCAGCTTCATACATTAAAGATACTATTCCAATAATTCTTCTATCTACTTTATTTAAATATATATTCTTAAGTAATTTATAAGCAAGTTCAGGTTTCATATAATCAAGTCTTAAAAATCTAGTTCTTCTAGATAAAGGCCCTGTTAAATCTTTTCTAAAATCATTCTTACATAAAATAACTTGTAAATGACTCTTATACTCTTCATTAACTTCCAAACTACCAACTTGAGTTACTCTTAATTTCCCAGATTGTAAAAAATCTAATAAAAAAGTATCCGTCTGTTCCCTAGCTTTATCAAACTCATCAATAAATAATACTACCTTACTGCCCTTATTAACTTCATTAATAGCTTCAACTAATATTCCAGGAATATTAACATTCTCATAATCACCCTTAACAGCAGCACTTATATTAATATCTTCATATAATTCATTCTTCCCTGTAGTTTCATCACATTGATACTCAATAAACTTAATTTCTTCATTTAAATATTTACTAGCTAATTTACAAAACACCTTTGCGTAAGTAGTTTTACCTGCTCCCGGAGGACCTTCTAAACATAAAGCATATATATCTTGAGTAACATTCTTATTATTAATATCAAACATCATTAACTGATTATATATATAACATACTACATCATCTTCAACATAATATCCTAAATTAATTAATTCTTCTCTAATATCATCCATACTTATTCTCATTTTAAAACCCTCCCAAAACTTTTAACTGCCTCATAACTATAACTAGTCATCCTTAAAAAACATTCATATATATCATTCTTACTTTTAACCTGATAAATAAATCCATTAAAACCTTCAATTTCTGATTTCTTTATAATATCTCTAAAACATAACCAATAAGTATCAGCATAATTACTTAAATTAAAACACTCATTAATAGCATCATAATCAGTAAATAAAACACACTTCTCAGCCCTATTACTAATTAAATATTCATCTATATTAGCATCAACTATATCATAATAAATATCTAAATCAGTATAATTATTACCTTCAGCACTAGCTTCAATAAACTTTTGAAACTCATCTACACTTAAATTATCACTAACTTCATTTACCTGAATCTTAACTGTCTCATTAAAACCTACTAATACCTTAATGCCATTATCTAATAAACATTTAGCTATTACTGTTAATAAATGACTATAACTAGCCATACTCCCAGATAAATCAAAATAAAATGATAAAGGAATACTCTTAGTTCCTAAAGTTTCATAATCATAAGCATACTTATCATCTAGAATCTTATTATATTGCTTAGTAGTTAAATGCTTAACTATTAACTTCTTATCCCATTCTATAAATCCTCTAGCTTTATTATAAGAGCAACTAACACTATTTAAATTACTATCAGTATTATAAAACCTCATATTAATAAACTTATTTATTACATTCTTAATAATATAATCATTAACTT
>CAYJCL010000055.1:0-5318 GCA_964368665.1 uncultured Muribaculaceae bacterium | reverse complement strand
TATACTTACCTTGGTGATTTTATGGAACGTTTACAAAAAGTGATAGCTAATAGTGGTATTACTTCTAGAAGAAAAGCAGAAGAGTTAATAGTTAATGGAGAAGTTAGTGTTAATGGAGAAGTAATTAGAGAATTAGGATATAAGGTTAATGATAGAGATGTTATTAATGTAATGGGGAAGAAAATTCGTAAAGAAGTTAAAGAGTATTATATGTTAAATAAACCTAGAGGTTATATATGTTCTTTAAATGATGAATTAGATCGTCCTGTAGTTAGTGAATTAATTGCTACTAAAAGTAGGATTTATCCTGTAGGTAGATTAGATTATGATACTACTGGTTTATTAATAATGACAAATGATGGAGAATTCGCTAATACATTGTCTCATCCATCTTATAAGATGGATAAGACTTATGTAGCAAAGATTGAAGGTCATTTAAATATGGAGAATTATCATAAGTTAAAAGCTGGAGTTATGATTGATAATAAACATTGTAAAGCTTTAAAACTTAAGATTAAAAAAGTTGATAAAGAAAAGAACTTTGATTTAGTTGCTATAACTATTAATATTGGAATTAATCATGTAGTTAAGAGAATGTTTGATAGTGTAGGACATAAAGTTTTAAAATTAAAAAGAGAAGCGATGGGACCGCTTCACTTAGGTGATTTAAAATCTGGTGAATATAGATTATTAAGTGATGAAGAAATAAAAATGATTAAGAGTAAATCTTAATCATTTTTTTAATGTCCACAACCAGGACAAGAAGAACAGTCACATCCACCAGTTTCTGCTGGAGTATCTGTTGATGCATTTACTATTGCGCTTGTTGGACAAGCGTCAATGATACTTTGCATTGCATCTGCGTCAATTCCTTCATTTGATTTTACTACTGCAAAACCATTGTCGTTAAAATCAAAATGTTCTGGATCTTGTCCTACACAAAATCCACATCCGATACATTCTGCTTCATTTACATTTATTTTCATTTATTTCATCTCCTTAATTAATTATAATATAAAATTGTAAAATGTAAAGAAATTAATGAATATATTATAATAATATGTTAAAATGTTATTAGGTAGGAAGTGGATATATGAATAGTAGATTAGATAAATATTATCAAGATGATACTAAAGTTAATTCTAGACAAGCTAGAAATAAACGTTTATATAGTGAAATAGATCAAGAAAAATTTAATCTTAATTCTAATATATCTATTTTAGATGATGATGGTAATAATATAGATTTAAGTAAATTGAAGAATATATTAGATGAGAAGTATAATGAAGAAGTAGTTCCTAAGAGAATGAATTATGTTAGTGAAGAGGAAGATGTTGAATACTTAGATGTTACTAGGGACTATGATATTAATTCAATATTAGAAAAAGCTAAAGAGAAACAAGAAGTTAATTATGAAAGTGATAGATTAAAGAAAGCTAGAATGGATCATGTAGATATTTTAAATGATTTAGAAATTACTCATAGTAAAATAGATACTGATAAGTCTGCTGCTAAGGAATTAACAAGTTTAATAGAAAAGATTAATATTAATGAAAAGACTTCTAGTAATTTATTAAGTGATTTAATAGGTGATGGAGAAACTTCTGTAATACCTGCTATAAATGATAATTTAGATGCTGATTTAGAAGTAGTAGAAGAAAATAAAGCAAGAATTAGAGAAATAGAAAAAGATAAGGAAGAAGTTAAGGAAGAAACATTATCTAAATCTTTATTATTTAATACTGAAGATTTTAAAGAATTTAAAGATTTAGATAGTAATAAGACTATGTCTCCAATAGGAATAATATTTAGTATTTTAATTATTGGTGGATTATTATTTGGGATATTTTATATGTTAAATAAATTATTAGGATGGAATATATTTTAAATTCCATCTTTTTTCATATATTTAAATATGAAAAAGATGAAAATGAATAAACAATTTAAATCTTATGATGTTCAAATATTAATTGCTATTATAATTGTAATAGTTATTAATATGTTTAATTACTTGAATAATTATTTAGTGCCTAAGATGAATGAATATACTACTTATGTAATGGAGAAGATTATTAATCAAGAAATATTAAATGTATTTGATAATGAGATATATGTAAATAGAAGTTTATTAGATGTTTTAATCATCACTATGAATAGTGATGATGAAATTATTAGTGTTGATTTTGATTTAGAATTATCTAATGAAGTATTAAAGGGAGCTAATTCATTATTAATAGAAAGACTTAATAACTTAGATGTTGGTATAAATGATAATATTTATGTAGAACCTAGTTACTTTGAGTATAAGAATGATTATTTAATTATGAATGTTCCAATTACTTTTTCTTCTGATAATACTTTTATTAGATATATGGGTCCTAGTGTTCCAGTTAGAATAGAAGTATTAAGTGATTACTATTCTAACTTGGAAACTAGTATTAAACAATATGGAATTAATACGATATTAGTAGAATTATATGTAGTTACTACTATTAAAAATAAAATGATTTTTAATAGTAGAGAAGAAGAGAACATTATGTATTATGATCAGTTAATAGCTTCTAAAGTAATTAATGGGACAATACCAGAATATTATGGGGGTTCGATAATAAGTAGTTCTCCTCTTGTAGGTAATAGTAATTAGTGATAAAATGTATTTAGAGGTAATGTATGAAAGATATAGTATTTAATAATAAAAAATATGAATTAGTAGAGAATTATAAAGAAGCTTATGATTATGATTTAATTAGTGAGAGATTAACTGATTATTTTGAAGGTTTTGATTATGTATTTGGAGACTATGCATATGGTAAAGTAAGACTTAAAGGATTTTATAATAATAGTAATAAAAAAGTTAATGAAAGTAATAATATAGATAACTATGAGAAGTACTTAGAAGAGTATTGTGCTTATGGTTGTAAATATTTTTTATTAAAAAAGTTAAATAGTGATTGAAATATCTAAATAGATTTGATATAATTTTATAGAATAAGAGGGATTGTTTATGAATGAGAATATTTCTATTACTAAGGAAAATGGAGAATTACTAAGTGTAAGTGCAGTTAGTTGTTTTAGTATACCTGATATACAAAAAGATTTTTTAATTACTACTGCTAATGAAATTGATCCTAATGGATTAGTTATTTTAAATGTAAGTCAATTAGTTAGTGGAAAATTAATTAAAGTTGAAAGTGAAGAAGACTGGGGAAAAATTAAAAATATTATGCGTAGTATTATTAGTTCTTCTGCTGGTGAATTTAAATATATAGCATGTCCTACAACTTTAACAAGTAGTTTAGATTTTGCTAGAAATATATCGGTACAAGTAGTTGCTAAAGATCAATTGCTTAAAGATTATGCTGAGAAGAAACCTCAAGATGCTAATGGAGCAGCAGCTGCTGCACCAGCAACACCTGTGGTTGATGTTCCTGCTGAAGTTCCAGCAAACCCAGCTATTAGCGGAGCAATGCCTGGTATTGGTGAATCTGAAGTAGCGCAAGGAATTGTAGAAGTTGGACCAGTAGTTGAAACTCCTGAAGTTCCTGTTGCAGAAATGCCTGCAGCTCCAATGCCTGAACCTGCAATAGTTGCACCAACAGATTTAATTACTCCTGCACCAGTAGTTGAAACTCCTGCTGTACCTGTTGAATCTTCTGTTGCTCCAGTAGTTGATGCTGTGGTTGCACCTGCTGAAACTCCAGTAGTTCCAGTTGCTCCAGTTATGGAAGCACCTTCAGTACTTAGTCCTGAAGTAAGTACTTCTAATTATGATCAAGTAGTTGATGAAGCTACTAAAGCATTTACTGAGGCAGCTAAGAAATTAGTTGAAGCTTTAGTTAATCAAAAGATGAATAAGTAAACAAGCATAAAAGCTTGTTTTTTTCATATATTTTATTATGAAAAAATTAATAGAGAATCAATATCAAATAGTTATAGATATTTTATATGAAGAGAATAATTATTATTATTTTATTTATGAAGATAATTATTTTTATTTCAAACCTTGTTCTTTGAATGATGAACAGTTAAAAGAATTAATGATTATTATTGATGAGAATGATTATTTGAAAAGTAAGTCTCATATATTTATTAATAATATTAGTGGTAGTTATATTACAGAAGGGTATATTTTATTTAAAGTTCAAGGACTTAAGGATTATGAGTGTGATATTAATGATTTAATCACTTTTAATACTATGAGTATAGTTAGAGACCAAAAACAAAGAAACAAGTCTAATTGGCCTGATTTATGGTCTTTAAAGATGGATTATTTTGAATATCAAATAAGAGAGATAGGTAAGGATAAAAAATTAATACTTAGTAGCTTTAGTTACTTCTTAGGTCTTGCTGAAACTGCTATTAGTTATTTAAATAAAATAAATACTTTAGTAGAGCTTAGTGATGATGATAGATATTGTTTAACTCATACTAGAGTTATACATCCTAATGAGGGAATTAATTTTTATGATCCTTTATCTTATATAATTGATTTTGAGGTTAGGGATATAGTTGAATATATTAAATCTGAGTTTTATCAAGGAGAAGATATATTTATTGAATTAGATAAATATTTTAAGAATCATAAAGTAGGGGAATATAGTATTCATTTAATTTATGCAAGAATGATATATCCTTCTACTTATTTTGATATATATGAGAAAGTTATTCATAATGAATTAGATGAGGATTCTTTAATTATATTTATTAAAAAAAGTAATGATTATTTAGAAATGTTGAAGAAATTAAAATTATATTTGAGTAATTATGTAACATTAATTAATATTAATTATTTGTAATTTATGGTATAATACTTTGCAGTGAGGGAATTATGGATAGTATTAAAGTAGGAGATATAATTACTGTAATAGTTAATAATATTGAAAAGTATGGAGTATTTGTTAATATTAGTGATGGAAGAAATGGTTTGATTCATATATCTGAAGTATGTAATGGATTTGTTAATAACATATATGATTTTGTTAATGTCAATGAAGAGATATATGCTAAAGTAATTGAAATAGATGAAGAAACTAATTTTTTAAAGTTATCTATTAAAAATATTAATTATAGAATACATGATGAAAAAGTTATTAATGAGTCAATAAGTGGATTTAGTCCTTTAGCTGAACATTTAGATGGATGGGTAGAAGAAACTATAAACGAAATAAATGAATCACAAGAGTGATTCATTTTTACATGAAAAAATCGAGTATTAACTCGATTAATTTTTAAGATGGTGCCCAAGGCCGGACTTGAACCGGCACGAGGTTTAAATCTCGCAGGATTTTAAGTCCTGTGCGTCTACCTGTTCCGCCACT
>CAYJCL010000054.1:0-5396 GCA_964368665.1 uncultured Muribaculaceae bacterium | reverse complement strand
TCTTGTGCTATACTTTAATTACCTAAAGAATGTTTCTATTTGTAAAAAACCTAATAGTGATATATTGGGGACATAAAAGAAAACGGTGTGAATGCTGGGCCATTAAGTGATTCAGAATCCTAAAGTTTTCTGGTTGTCCACCCCCTCGAGCGAGCGGGCTTTTTATCACAGGAAACGTCTTTAGGTTTTTATGTGGAGGTTTATATGTTTGATAGAACTTTAAAAATTATAGATGAGAAATTATTTAATGAAATAGTTTCTAAGAAAATATTAATTGTTGGAATTGGTGGAGTGGGTGGTAATGCTTTGGAAGCATTAGTTCGTTTTGGTTTTTCTAATATTACAATAATAGATAAAGATGTAGTAGATATTACTAATTTGAATCGTCAGATAATTAGTTTGAATTCTAATATTGGAGTTAGTAAAGTTGATATAGCTTATGAAAGATGTATCGATATTAATCCTACAATTAGTTTAAGAGTGATTAATGAGTTTTTGAACTCAAATAATATAAATACTCTGGATAATGATTATGACTTTATAATTGATGCTTGTGATACTATTACTACTAAGTTAGATTTAATTAAGTTTGCAATTAAGCATGATATTAAAATTATTACTTGTATGGGTACTGGTAATAGATTTGATCCTACTAAGTTGGAGATTTCTAAAATTGGTAAAACTATGAATGATCCTTTAGCTAAAGTAATGAGGAAGTTATTAAAAGATAATAAAATTAATGATAATATTCCTTGTGTCTGGAGTAGAGAATTACCTATTAAAATTAATGACAGAACTCCTGGAAGCACTAGCTTAGTACCAAGTGTTGCTGGTATATATTGTGCTAGTTATATTATAAACGAACTTAGATAATGTTCGTTTTTTGTTTGATTGACATTTTTGTGTAAATATGATATAATTTTAATTATTAACGGGGGGTTAATATGAAAAATAATGATATATATTTTTTAGCTAATGAAGTATTAGAATTACTTCATAATTTTATGAATGGAATGTCTATTACATATGTGAAGAATATTGAGCAAAAGATTACTATTTGTGAAAATTCTTTATATAGAGGTAATTCTACTTATATTGATGATTTAAAATCTAAGTTGAGTGACTTTAATGCTTTGAGATTATTTTTAGAAAAGTATTCTGAAAGAAAAATTGTTGTTGATGGAATGTTTGAAACTAAGTCTTTAACTGGAAATGATTATTCTGTATTGAAATTGTTATTGACTGATATTTCAGTTAATGATGTTGTTGAACTTGCTTATGATGATTATGATTATTATTATACTATTTATAGTGCAATAAGTAAGTTAGAATATGATGTAGAAAGAAATATTGCTGAGTTTAATGATTCTATTAGAAGTCTTAGTGATAATTGTGCAAGACTTAATGCATATATTAGTACATATGAAAATTCTATTACATCTAAGAATTATAATGCTTTGTTGTCTAAAGTTAGTAGATTAGAATATATTAAGACTATGTATGAACGTATTGCATTACCTTTTAATGAATTATTAGTTGCTAATTCATCTAGATATATAGTTTTAAAAACTGTAATTGATGACTTAAGTATGAGTTTTGATAATTTATTAGCTAGTAATGAAGTAGCAGGTCTTGAATATTATAAAAATGAATTAACTAATTTATATTATAGATATAATAATGAAAAAAGTAGACTATTAGATCTTGATGGATTTTATTATGGTAGTCATAAGAAATATAGTGATGCTGAGTTGGTAGATTTTAATAAAAGTATGCAAGCTATAATTAATGAAGTTAAGAAGTTTAATAGCAGTGATGATTCTTTAAATGAATTAATTAGTGAAATTAATGAAGCAACTACTACTGGAATAGAAATGACTTTTGGTGATTTTGAATTAATTAAAAAGATCAGAAAGTTTGCTCTTGATTATAAAAAATCTTTAGAATTTGATAAGTTAGGTACTCAGTATAATCATTTACTAAGTATTATGATTAAAGATTTAAGAGTCATTGAAAAAGATTTAATATTTTATGGTTATGATAAAAATAAACTGTTAAGTATTCATCCTTTTAACGAGTCTAGTTTAATTAAAGACTTTATAGAGTTTGCTTATATAATAAAAGAAGAAAATGATTCTTATTATGTTAAATTAAGTAATGAAGGTAGAATTATTTCATTTAATAATATGTATGATAGTAATTTCTTTATTATTTTAGAAGATTATTTAATTAGTAATAATACAAATATTAATAGTTTAATGAATGGTAAGACTTTAGAGGCTTACAGAGATGGAATGCCTAAAGAAATTTATGATGGTTTAGTTCATATTAAATCATTTAATGAATGGATGGTTTCTAATAATTTAGATAAGAATACTATTATTGATAGTACTGATTTCCATAATGATAAGCATTGTAATTATTTTGCTAGCGTTTATGATAGAGTTAATACTATTTATAGTAATTTATCTATTAAAACTGTAGTGAGTGAAGTTAGTAAAGATCAATTTGTTAAAAATAAATATACTTTACTTGGACTAATTGATGAAATTAGAAATATACCTAAGACGAGTAATATTGATAATGAAATATTTAATATGAAGAGAATGTTATTAAATGGTTTATATGATGCATTTGATGGTGATGTTAATGCAATTATTAAATATTTTGCAGATAAAGTATTTGAAATTAATAGTTTATTTAAAATAGATGATGATTTTAAGAAGAAAATTATTAATTACTATAGTTCTGTAAATAAAATGGATGAGTTAATTACTCAGGATAAAAGAAATATGCTAAAGAGCGATTATATTGCTAGTAGAAAGTTAATGTTTGAATCATTAAAAAGTTTCTCTAGTTTAGAGATGATAGCAATTGATCCTGATGATAATATTTCTTCATTATACCAACAAGAAATTCTTGATGAAGTTGTGATGATTCATAGTTTTGTTAGTAGATTACCTTTTAAAAGTGCAAATAATTTTATTGAAGCTGTTAAGAAAATAAAATTATTTGAATCTTTTGAAGTAGATGGTAAAAAAGTTAGTGCTTTTTCTATCTTGATACATTTCTTACAAGATAATAATATTATCGATAAAAATGGTTCATTAAATAGTAGTCCTTTATTTAAGATGACTAAGTTTAATGAAAGAGATGTATTTTATTATGGTAATAGTGTAATGAATGGTAAAGAAGCTAGTATGGGTTTAACTAATATTGCAAATTCTTACTATTATAAAACTGGTAATGTTTTATATACTACTAAAGTAACTAGAGGATTATTAATTAGACTTATTAATACGAATAATTTATTAGCTATTAAAAATAATGCTAATAAGAGTATTGATATTGTTGAAGGATTATCAAGAAAGATTATTAAAGAAGAAGAATAAGGGGATTTAATTATGACTGTAAGTATATATTATGTACTTCAAAATATATTAGCAGTATTTAAGTTATACTTCTAATGAAAAAAGAAATAGATTTTGATCTATTTCTTTTTATATAGGAAATCTACTAATTTATTAGGATCTTCTTCATTCATTACAATGTTATATATTAAGTTAACAATTGGTAAGGGTATTTTTTTCTTTCTTACTAATTTTTTTATTGACTTTAAAGTATAATAACCTTCTACTGTAGTATTATTTAAATACTCATCAATTTCACTCTTTGATGCTTTGCTACCTAGTAGTTTACCAAAAGAGTAGTTACGACTTTTAACCGATGTACAAGTTAGTAGTAAATCTCCAACACCTGAGAAACTCATGATAGTTTTAGGATTTCCTCCTAGAGCTTTAATAAGTCCTTTCATGTCATGAAGTGATTCAGTTATTAAGAATGCTTGCGCAGAGTTTGAATAACCAAGTCCTGATAGCATTCCTGCTGCTAGAGCAATGACATTTTTAATACTTCCACATATTTGAACTCCGATTATATCTCTTGATTCTCTTAATTTTATATCTGAATCATCATAGGCTTCTTTAACAACTCGTAATGTATCTGCACTTCTTGATGCTAATGATAAACCAATAGGTTCATCATTTAAGATATCAATAGCAAATGATGGTCCTGATATAACTGCTAGTTTTTTAGTAGGGTAGATATCATGAACTATTGTAGTTAAGAAATTACAAGTATTATTTTCTATTCCTTTAGTGGCAATTGCTATATATTGATCTTTTTTTAAGAACGGTTTCATTTGTTTTATTGTACTTTCAAGAAAGTGTGCAGCTACAATAATTATTACTAATTTAGTATCACTTAATACTTCTTCAAAGTCAGTTGATAATGTCATATCAAATAGTTTTTTATCTCCTGAGATTGAAGTTAGTTTTTTTGACTTATTATATTCTTCTACTTTTTTTTGATCTTCAGTCCACATTTTAATTGTATTTTTCTTATTTTTTGTAAGAGCGTGAGCTGTTGCTACTCCGTAAGCTCCTGTACCGATTATTGCTATTTTCATTTTTATTCTCCTTTTATTTGTTTCATTCCATCATCTAGTGATCTTTCATATTTGTTGTTTTTAGGAATATAATATTTTTGATCTTTTATTTCATTTGGTAAGTATTGTTGTTTTACATAAGCTGGATTGTAATTATGAGGGTATTTATAAGCAGGATTTCCGTTTTTTATATGAGTTGGTATATTTCCTGTAGATCCTGATCTAATATCGCTCATAGCCATGTCTAATGCCATATATGCAGAGTTTGATTTTGGTGATCTAGCCATTTCTATAATTACAACTGATAGGGGAATTCTTGCTTCTGGAAGACCAACTAATTCTGCAGCTGATATTGCAGCCATTACTTTAGGACCAATTGATGGGTTTGCTAATCCTATATCTTCATAAGCTATTACTGACATTCTTCTATAGATACTATCTAAATCTCCAGCTTCTAATAATCTTGCTAGGTAGTGAATAGCAGCGTGTTCATCACTTCCTCTAATTGATTTTTGAAATGCTGATAGAACATCATAATGACCATCTTCATTTTTATCATGAAAGAAGACTGGTTTATTATTTATTGATTTTACTACATCTACTGTTATATGATGATCTTTAGTTGCATAGTATGAAATTTCTAATAAGTTTATAGCACTTCTAAAATCTCCTGATGATAACTTTGCTATATATTCTAATGTTTTTTTATCTATTTTAATATTTTCTAAGTGTTTGATAGTATTTTTTAATCCTTTAACTATATCTTCAATAGTTAAGTTATGTAGTTCAAAGATATGGCATCTAGATCTAATAGCAGGGTTTATTTTATGATAAGGGTTAGATGTTGTCATACCGATTAGAATTATTAAACCTGACTCAATATGGGGAAGTAATAAATCTTGTTTGTCTTTATTTAATCTATGGATTTCATCCATGATTAATATCATTT
>CAYJCL010000053.1:0-5510 GCA_964368665.1 uncultured Muribaculaceae bacterium | reverse complement strand
TGTGAATGCTTTTTTATTCTTCATCTTACCATCCTTATATTATATATATTAACATATTATAAGTTTAATGAAAAGAAAAAAAGAACTATTTAAGTTCTTTTTCAATGTCTTCAACAGTATCAATATATTCTACTACTTTACCGTTTTTGATTCTTAATAATGTGAAATCTCCAAATTGGAAGTCTTCTACAGTTGTAGCTTTAGTATTTGGTTCTTCACCTTCTGCTACTTTGTAAGCTTTATTCATTTCTTTAGCTAAATCTACATCATAAATTTTTTCTAAGTCTTCTTCAGTTTGACTTAAATAATCTATAATAATGTTACTAATTTCATAAATGCTTTCATTTTTACTTTCGCTATCATAAAGATATACATAATATTCATTTTCAGGTTTTACTAACATGTTCCCTACTATTGCTACATTGTAGTTAATAGTTCCTGGTGTAGTTTCTTCTGGTGTTTCTACATTATCTTTTGTAACAAATATACTAGTTATTAAATATATACCTGCAATGATTACTACTAATACTACTAGTACAATTACAAATCTTTTGATTTCACTTTTTTCTACATTATTTTTCATTTAAAACTCTCCCATTAGAATTATATCACGAAAAAATATAGAAAAGCAATTACTTTTCTACATATGTTCCGTTATTTAATGAGTTTGCAATAGTTAATAGTTCTTCTTGACTCAAATCATTACTCGCTAAATAGTAGTCTATATTATTTGAAGTCCATGTCAATGAGTTTGATGTTATGGCTGCTACTGTGTTATTTAATAATAAAGGTTCTCCATATACTGGTATTATTTCAAATTCATTACTTGGTTTACTTACTTCTTCTACTAATACGAAATTTTTTTCTCCTGAGAAGGTTAATATTGCTCTATTACCATTATCAATAGCTATTGTTTCTTTTGATTTTAAATATGTATTAGTTGGTATATATAAAGGGTAAATTATTTCATCTAAGAAGTTTGTTGTTTCGTCTGTTGGTTCTTGTACTTCTATTAGATCGTCTATTTTGAAATCATCTGCTGAAAATTTTGCTTTATAATCAATATTAGTAAATTCTACTTTAATTATTGCAATGTCATTTTGATCATAGACTTCTAGTTTTTTTAGTTCTGAGTTTTCATCTAAGTATATATTTTGAATGACTAGTTCTGGATTATTTGGATAGTTAGTTTTAGTTGATACAATAATCATATCTTCTGTTTTTGTTATCGTTTTATCTTCATCAGTATTTATATCTTCTACTATTGAATTTAAAATATAAGACTGCGAACTACTTTTTGGCCAATCACTTTGAAATTTGAAACTTTTATTTAGTGATGGTGTTACTGCATAGACACCTTCTTCGTTTTTTAAGATGATTTGTTCATGATTATTAGTTTGATTATGGAGTGTTACTTTATAATAGTCATCTTGTAAGTAATTTACTTCTACTTCATATATATAAGTATCTTCATTACTTAGTATTTCCATATTAGCATTTAATAAATAACTTTTTGCATCTTCTACATCATTAATAAAGTTATCTAGTATTTTATCTTCCTCTTTGCTTGTGCATCCACTTAATAGGAATAACCCTAGAATTAGTAATAATATTTTTTTCATAACCACTTTCCTTTTCTACTTAAATATATTTTATTTTTTTATAAATATTACGCATAATTATTATTTTAGTAGACATACTACTACTAGAAAAGAGGAGAGTTATGCAAGTTATTCAAAAGATTGCCTTAATTTTTACGATTGTAGGTGCACTTAACTGGGGTTTAATAGGTTTTTTAGATTTTAATCTGGTTGAATCTTTATTTGGTAATGAAATGCTAGAGAGAGTTGTATATTCTATTGTAGGGGTTTGTGCTTTAATTAATATACCTTTGTTTTTTATGAATTTTGACAAAAAAAATATGTAGATTTTTCTACATATTTTTAATTTCTAGTAATTATTACAGTAATTGAATCACTTGCGATATATTGGATTCTTGGATCAAGTGATCTTATGTATACTTCTATTGTATGTTCACCTGTTGGATATCCAGTTAAATCTATATAAGCATCAATATCTGCAGCAGTAATATTATCTATTACTGATTGTACTCCGATGATTTGAATATCAACGTTTTCTTCTGATACTGATTTTGCATTAACAGTTAATCCTGTTGGAACATTAATCATTTCAACTCCAACGTTTTCAATTGTTTTTTGTTTAGCTTCTCCAAATGTTAATTCTATTTCAACACTAGAATCACTTATGTGTCTAACACCACTTTGTTTTCCAATTGTTGGTGTTCTTGTAATACTTGCAGTATTACCTTGTCCATCAACATTAATTGTTACTGGTACACTTTCAATCTGATCGATTGATTCTCTATCTCCATAAATAGTTATTTGATAGTTTGATTCTCCATTTATTTTAATACTTTCAATTGATTTTCCTGTAACTAGTGTTCCTGTAGTAATAATATTAATTGGCACTTCTTTAGAATATGAATCTAATTCAATATCAGCTGATACACTTGTAGATACTATTTCTACTTCTTCTAGTATTTTACCATTATCATCATAAGCTACTAATTTAACATTATCTAGAGTATATGTTCCTTTTTCTGTGAAGTTATTATTTTCTAAATCAATAAGAGCTTTTACTGATGCTATTTTATTTAATGTATCTTCTGATCCTTTAACTACTACTTCGTTTTTAGATAAAGTTATATTTTCTACACTTAGTTTTTCATCTAGTTGATCTTGATTTAAGATATCATAAGTAATTGATTTTATATCACTTACTTTCTTTTTAATTGTAACTGTAACTTCTGATGGGACTAATGTGTAGTCTAATGAATCTATTGGTTGATTGTATGTTAGTTTTACTGTTTGTGGTTCATCGCTTGCTTCTAGGTCACTTA
This sequence comes from uncultured Muribaculaceae bacterium, assembly GCA_964368665.1. Taxonomy (GTDB): domain Bacteria; phylum Bacillota_I; class Bacilli_A; order RF39; family UBA660; genus CAYJCL01. Next base: position 2,590 of record CAYJCL010000053.1, on the reverse strand, counting down.
AATCTAAAGTTACTAGGTGATCTCCTAATCTATTAGCTAGATAAAGGTCGCTTTTTCTACCTGTTAAGATAATATCTACTGCATCAGGTAATCCTTCTACTACGTAAGCACTTGAATTATATAATACATTAATGCTTTCATCTGCTAATATTTCTGAATTAGTTTCTGTTAAGTTAATAGTTTTTGTATCTACTAAAAAGAATATAATTAGTGATAAAGCTAGTGCTACATAAATTAATGTATTAGGTCTGTTTAATATTTTGTCTAGTTTATTATTTTTTGATATTTTATTACCTATAATATATACTGCTTTACTGATTGGTAAAACGATATAATTATCAACAAAGTTATAAATACCTTTAAATAATTTATTTACTCTTTTTTTATTTTTTTTCAATATCGTCACTTCCATTCTCTTCATCAGCGTTATAGAATATTTCTGATTTTGGTTTTAATTCGTCAATTAGAGTCATACGAAATTCATCGATACTTAAATTGTATTTAATTTGACTATCAAGAGCTATACTTATTCTTCCAGTTTCTTCAGAAACTACTAATGCTAATGCATCAGTTTCTTCTGCTATTCCTAGAGCAGCTCTATGTCTTGTTCCTAATCTTTTACTAATTGATTGGTCCATACTTGTTTTAAATACTGATCCAGCACAAATCACTTTATTTCCTTGCACGATAACTCCACCATCATGAAGTGGTGAGTTAGGGAAGAAGATTGTTCCTAGTAATGGGCTTGTTAAGTCAGCATATATTTTAGTTGCTGGAGAGATATAATCTTGTAGAGATATATTTCTTTCAATAACTATTAATGCTCCAATACGATTTTTTTTGAAATATTCAATTGCTTCCATAATTTCGTAAACAACTTTTTCTCTTTCATCAACTGTAAGGATTTTATGTCTTCCTAATAGTTGTGTTCTTCCAATTGATTCTAATACTGTTCTAATTTCTGGTTGGAATATTATTATTAATGCAACAGGTCCCCATTGTAATATATACTGTAATATAACTCCTACAGTGTATAAATTAAGAATCTCGCTTAGTATTTGAATAAATAGTACTAATACTACCCCTTTAACGATTAGAATCATCTTAACGTTGTTTTTGATGTTTTTAAGGATAAAGTAAAACATTATCCATATTACTGAAATATCAATTATTTTTGTAAATATTGACCATATACTATCAATAGTCATGTAATCACTCCTTTTTCTTTATTTATAAAGTTTCTGTATCTTTTGGTATTTCATCATCTAGTGTTTCCGTATTAGTAGGTATTTTGCTTTCTGTTTCTTTTTCTAATAAGTTAACATCTACTGATGGTTTTTTGATATGTACTGGTTTTTTAACAGTTTCTTTTTCTTCTTTTTTTTCTGTTAAATTACCTATAAGTGCTAGTAGTAATATTACTACTATAATTATTATCCAAATTAAATTATCCCCCATAAAATTTAAGGTGTTTTCCATATTACCTCTATTCTATTGTTAATTTTTGACTAGCTGGTTGAATTGCTATATATGTATTACCGTCATTAACTATAATGTTTTCACCATTTTCATATGTATAAACTGTTTGTCCTGATCTTGAATCTTTGTGCCATTTAATAGGTATTGCATATCCTTCACTAATATAATAACCTGTACCTGATCCAATGTTATGAATTTCTTGTCTTGTTGATTCTCCTGCTATAGTATTATTTTCTATCTGATATGTAATTATATTTTTAAATGTATATTGTTCTTTTGTGATGTAGTCTGTGTGTGCTTTATTATCTACGCTATGTAGGTATGTTTTTGTAGTTTCATCATATGTTAGTGATGAGATATTTGAAGATGAGTATGCTATATCTATTTGGTTTGCAACTATAGCATTGTCTTCTTCACTAAGTTTAACTGATGATGCACTATAATTTAATAATAAATCATTATTTGTTTCTTCTCTATAATTTTTAGTATCAATTGCTTTTAGTAGTAATTCTGTACTTGAATATGTTGTGTGTTCCATTGATATGTTTAATGAATGGTCATAGTATGCATATTTATTATCATATACTTCATAACTATCAACATCTAATGTATTAATATCACTGAATGCTTGTGGACTTCCTCCCCAGTGAATAAAGTAAGCGTCATTTTCTAATGCATAATCTAAGTAGTAATGTCTTGCACTTCTAATTCCGTGAATTCTTTCTACTTCAACATCTTTAAATAATGCCATATATCTTGATATTCCACCTTCAACTACTATTTCATATAAAATATATGCATCTTGTAGTCCTGAATGATATGGTCTTACTGTATCGTGGTTATTTATCATTACAGCAATCGGTCTTGTAGTAGAGTCAATATCTACTATTGTTACTTCTTCTTGTTTAGTTTCTTGTTTGATTGCTTCTTTGATCGGACTGTCTTCAGGTAGCATTATATATACTACAGCAAGTGCTGCAATTAAAATTAGTATTCCTATTAATATTAGTACTTTTTTATTTTTTAATAATTTTTTCATTTTTATTTTTACCTCTTATATATTATAACATAATTTAATATAAATTTTTATTATTTTCTTTATTAAGTTCTT
>CAYJCL010000052.1:5361-5575 GCA_964368665.1 uncultured Muribaculaceae bacterium | reverse complement strand
AAGAGAACAATGGAATGATGGGTCAAATACTTTATGTATTGCTCCTGGAGTAGTTATTGTTTATGATCGTAATGATACTACAAATAAGATCCTTAAGGATGCTGGTATTAAAGTATTAGAAATGCCTAGTGCTGAGTTATCTAGAGGTAGAGGTGGTCCAAGATGTATGAGTATGCCACTTATTAGAGAGGATGAGGTTTATGAATTTTAAAGG
>CAYJCL010000052.1:0-5351 GCA_964368665.1 uncultured Muribaculaceae bacterium | reverse complement strand
AAATTCAATATTTAATTGAAATGTCATTGGTTTTAAAAGAAAAGAAATTAAAAGGTGAACCTCATAGATATTTAACTGGTAAGAATGTTGCTTTAATATTTGAGAAAGATTCTACTAGAACTAGATGTGCTTTTGAAGTAGCTGCTAGTGACTTAGGTATGGGTTCTACTTATTTAGGTCCTACTGGATCTCAAATGGGTAAGAAAGAAAGTATTGCTGATACTGCTCGTGTTTTATCTAGAATGTATGATGGTATTGAATATCGTGGTTTTGGACAAGACATAGTAGAGGAGTTAGCTAAATACTCAAATGTTCCTGTTTGGAATGGTTTAACTGATGATTATCATCCAACACAAATGTTGGCTGATATGATGACTATTAAAGAGAATTTTGGTTCTTATAAAGGTCTTAACTTCACTTTTATGGGTGATGCTAGAAATAATATGGGAAATTCTTTAATGGTTGCTTGTGTAAAATTAGGAATTAATTTTACTGCATGTGCTCCTGAGTCGTTATGGCCAAATAATGAGTTAGTTGAAACTTGTAGAGAAATTGCTAAATCTACTGGTGCTTCAATTAGATTAACGGATAATGTTGCTATTGGTACTACTGATGCTAATGTTATTTGTACTGATGTTTGGGTATCGATGGGAGAAGATGAATCTGTATGGGAAAGCAGAATTAAATTACTTAGTCCATATAGAGTTACAGCTGATGTAATGAATAGCGCTAATACTAATGCCATATTCTTACATTGTTTGCCTGCTTTTCATGATCTTAATACTAAGATTGGTAAGGAAATGGGCACTAAATATAATATAACTGAAATGGAAGTAACTAATGAAGTATTTGAGTCATCTAAATCGAAAGTTTTTGATGAAGCAGAGAATAGATTACATACTATTAAAGCAGTTATGTTAGCTACTTTAAAATAATTTAATTAGGAGTTTGTTATGGGAAAAGAAAAGAAAAAAAGAAAAAAATTTTTGATATCTTCTTTTACTATCATTTTATTATTAATCTTCTTACTTGGAGGTATAACTTATTTATTACCTGCTGCTGAGTTTGTAGATGGTGTATTAGTAAATGGTAGTGGGGTAGATAGAGCAAGTTTATCAACTATACTAATGTCTCCAATACTTGGTTTTGAGAGTGCTGTAGATGTTTGTATATTTGTTTTAGTTCTAGGTGGTTTTTTAGCTATAGTAAATAGAACTGGAGCATTTAAAAAAGGAATTAAAGTATTAATTCATAAATTAAAAGGTAATGAGTTATTATTAATTCCAATACTAATGTTTATATTTTCTATAGGTGGTACTACTTATGGAATGTTAGAAGAAACAGTAATTTTTTATGCACTTCTTGCTGCAACTATGGTTTATGTTGGAATGGATACGTTAGTTGCATCTAGTATTGTATTATTAGGTGCTGGTTCTGGGGTTTTAGGATCAACTGTAAATCCTTTTGCTGTAGGTGCTGCTGTATCTGCATTACCTGAGGGAATAGTTGTTAATCAAGGAATTATAATTGGTTTAGGATTATTATTATGGTTAACATCTTTAGCTATTTCAATTTTCTTTGTTATGAAGTATGCTAAGAAAGTTTTAGAAGATAAAGGATCTACTTTCTTATCGTTACAAGAACAAGAAGATATGGAAGAAGAGTTTGGTGATGCTACTGTTGGTTCAGTTGATGCTAAATTAACTGGAAGACAAAGAATTACTTTAATCTTATTTGCATTATCATTTTTAGTAATGATAGTAGGATTTATTCCTTGGGGAGATTTTGGTGTAACTATTTTTGATAAACACACTAGTTTCTTAACTGGAAGTCCTTTAGGATTATGGTGGTTCTATGATGCTGCATTATGGTTCTTAATTTGTGGTATTATTATTGCTATCGTTAATAAGTATAATGAATCTATATTTATTAAAACTTTCATTAACGGAGCTGCAGGAATGATTAGTGTTGTATTAATTATTGCTATAGCACGTGGTGCTTCAGTACTTATGAGTGCTGTATATTTAGATAATTATATTATTTATAATGCTGCAGATGCTCTTAGAAATGTATCTGAGTTAGTATTTACTCCACTTAATTATGGATTACATATGGTATTATCTGTATTAGTTCCATCATCATCTGGTTTAGCATCTTTATCTACTCCAATTATGGGGCCTTTAGCTGCTGAACTTGGTTATAATGTTGAAACTACTGTAATGACTTTTGTTTCTGCTAATGGATTAGTAAATTTATTTACTCCTACATGTGGTGCGATAATGGGTGGATTAGCACTTGCTAAAGTTCAATATAGTACTTGGTTAAGATGGGTACTTAAAGTTGTTGTAGTTATTGCAATTGTAAATATTTTAATATTAACTGCTGCTAGTATGTTTTTAGGTTAATATGAGAATTGTAATAGCTTTTGGTGGTAATGCTTTAGGTAATGATCCTAAGGAACAGCAAAGACTAATTAAGAGGGCGGTAGCTAATATCGTCCCTTTAGTCAAAGCTGGTCATGAAATCATCATAGGTCATGGTAATGGACCACAAGTTGGAATTATTAATCTAGCTTTTGAAGATTCTTATGAGGATGAGAACATCCCTTATATGCCTCTAGCTGAATGTACAGCTATGAGTCAAGGTTATATAGGGTATCATATTCAAAAAGGTTTAAGAGATGCTTTAGAAGAAGAGGGGATTAATAAGAAGGTAGTTACTATTGTTACTCAAGTAGCAGTAGATAGAAATGATCCTTCTTTTAAGAAACCTACTAAACCAGTAGGGCCATTTTATACTAAAAGAATGGCTGATAAACTAGGTTCTGAATCTGGAGAATTATATATTGAAGATGCGGGTAGGGGTTATAGAAAGGTTGTGGCTAGTCCTAAACCTGTAGAGATTATTGAAATTGAAACTATAAAAGATCTACTACACTCTAATCATATTGTAATTGCCGGAGGAGGAGGAGGAATCCCTATTTACTTACAAAATGAAGCTAAGGGAGCTAGCGCTGTTATTGATAAAGATTTAGTATCTTCATTGATGGCCGTTAATTTAAATGCTGATATGTTAGTTATTTTAACGAATGTTAAACAAGCGATGATTAATTATGGTCAACCAAATGCATCGAGCATTGGTAAGGTATCTATAATCGAAATTAATTCGATTATAGATGAAGGTCATTTTGCTGCTGGTAGTATGTTACCAAAGATAATTGCTGCAAAATCATTTGTAGAATCATCTGGTAAATGTGCTATCATTACATCATTAAATAATCTAACTAATGCGTTAGAGGGTAATGAGGCGACAATAATTACTAAGTAGAAAGGTATATATTTATATATCTTTTTTCTTTTATCTTTTGGTTAACATAATATATATTATGTAATTATTTTATTTTATTAAAAAATACCTTTATATAAGGTATTTTAACTACTTCTTGCTTCTATTTCAGCAATCTTTTCTATAACTTCTGCAGCATTTTCATTAGTTAACTCAGAATAATTTAATTCTTTTAATGCTTGATCTTTAATTACATTTAGTTTTTGAGTTCTAGATAATTTATCTTCATTTTTTCTTTCAATTTCTTGAACAAAATGACGGTGAATTTCTACTAATTTACTACGAGATGCACCACCGTTATTATATAGTGTTAATGCTTGGTAGAATATTGCTTCTATGATGAATTGTTTATCTTCATTAAATTTATATTCATCATATTTAATGAATCCTGTAGTCTTACTTAGGAATCCTAAGATGTATTTGATTACTGGAACGTTATCTGTAGATTGTAATAATTGATACATATATGTGATAGCATGATAATTTTCTTTATCAGTGTCTTCTGTTAATTTTTCTTTTAATAAATAAATCATATCTGTAAGTAGGGTTTGATTTTCTTTAGATATACCTGTGAAATCGAAACTATTATCTAGGTCGCTACTTTTTCTAACACCTTGATTTAATCTAGCTTCTACAGCCATTAAGTAGTCTGTAGTGATTTTGATATCATTTAAAGCTTCGCCATCTGAGATATTAAGTAATTTGAATAGTAGTATTTTCTTTTCTTTAGGCCATTTATTAAGATCATCTAATTCTAAGTAGTTATATACCATTTGTCTAGATACTCCTAAGTATTTTGCTAACCTTACTTTTGATATTCCAAGCTCTTGGAATATGTCATTTAAATTTTGCATAATAATCCCTACCTCTTCGTTTTTACATACTTATTATATCTCTTAGATGAGCAAGTGTCAAGTAAAAGTAAATGATTAGTTTTAATTGTTGATAACTTATTAAAAATATAGTATGTTACACAAATTTTACGTAAAATAAAAGAATGATTAAATATAATCAATTCTTATATTACTCTACTCTTCTCCTTTATTTATGGAGTTAGTTAAGATACCATAGTTTTTCTTCGTTTTTATACACTTCATTAATTATTCCACTTCCTAAGCATTCTTCTCCTAAATAGAAGACACATGCTTGTCCTGGAGTCACTGATTTTGCTTTTCCTTCATACTTAACAATTATTTTATCTTCTTGATATTCTAATGTTACTGGATGATCTTCTCCTCTATATCTAAACTTAGCAGTACAGAATGGAGGATTTTGATCTGATATAAAGTTGATATTATTTACTATGCACATGTCTGAATATAGATATTCTTCGTTATTATCAAATGTTACATACAATATGTTTTCTTTAACGTTTTTACCACATACGTAATGACGGTTTTCATTACCACTTATTCCGACGTTTCTTCTTTGACCTATAGTATAGTTCATTAATCCAGTATGGGTTCCAATTACTTCTTTAGTTACTACATCTACTATATTCCCTGGATTGGGTTTTAAGTAGTTATGAACGAATTTTTGATAGTTTCTTTCTCCTATAAAGCAAATACCTGTTGAATCTTTTTTAGATGCTGTAGTTAGGTTCATTTCTTCTGCTATTTTACGCACTTCTTCTTTTTGTAAATTTCCGATTGGAAATAATACTTTTTGGAGTTGTTCATTTGATACTTGAGCTAGGAAGTAAGTTTGGTCTTTATTGTTATCAAGACCTCTTAATAGTCTGTTGCCTTTCATTCTTGCGTAATGACCTGTTGCTATATAGTCCGCCCCTAATTTTTCTGCTTCTTTTTTGAATAAATCAAATTTTATATATTTATTACACATTAGATCTGGGTTTGGAGTTCTTCCTAGTCGTAGTTCTTCTAGGAAGTACTCAAATACATTTTCCCAATACTCTTTGATGAAATCAACTCTATGTAATGGAATATCTAATTCTTCACATACTTTTAATGCATCGTTATAATCTTGTTCTTGAGGACAAATATTAT
>CAYJCL010000051.1:0-5632 GCA_964368665.1 uncultured Muribaculaceae bacterium | reverse complement strand
GGTTTAGGTAGACAAGAAAGAAAACAAGAACAGTTAATTACTTTTTCTAAGACTATTTCATCTTTACAACAAAAATCTAGAGAGATGAGATATAGAGAAAGACTTGAAATGATGGAAAATAAAACAATGAAAATGCTTGTAACAACTGGTGTTGGAGTTATGATTTTATTAATAATTGCTGTTGTTAATATGATGAACTTGTAAAGTAGAGTGAAAACACTTGATAAACTTTACTTTTTTGTTTATAATAAATATATAAAATAGAGGAGGAAATTAAAAATGAAAGAAGCTACGGGAGAATTAAATATGACTGTAATTACAGTTGTTGCTATTGCAGGTATTGCAGCGTTATTATATGCGTTTGTATGGCCAGCATTACAAACTAACATTATTAATAGTACTAATTGTGCAAATGCTATTACTTGTACTGATTGTGATGGAAGTACGTGTTCTTGTACTTATTTAGATGATGACGGTACTGTTGTAGAGGATCCTATTACTTGTCCTGACCAAACTACTGATAATTCAGCAACTAATTAGTTATAATTTATTTTAAAGATCTAGAGGTGATAATATGAAGGAAGCTATTGGAGAGCTTAATACAACTGTGATTGTAGCTGTTCTTGTGGCTATGTTATCACTTCTTTTCTTTGGTGTAGTTTTGCCTTCAATTGTTGAAGGTGAGGACTATAGTGCTATGTGTTCTGATGCTATATGCTATGAGGATAAAGTTAGTGATGGAATGGCTGAGTGCAGATTTTATCACGAAGATGGTGAAAAGTTTGATTCTAAGAATAGTGAAAACTATGATGAGTTAACTTGTCCATGGAAGGGTTGATATTGTGAGAGGGATATTTGGACAGTATGGTTTAATTATTATTTCTGTATTTTTTATATCTTTATTTGCAGTATTTTTATCTTTTTCTGTGGGTTATAATAAAGCAATTAATGTTAAAAATGAGATAATAAATATTTTAGAGAGAAATAATGGTTATTCTACTATTGCTCGTACTGAAATTAATGAATATTTGGCTTCTGTAGGGTATAGAACTACTGGAGATTGTAATGCTGTTGATGAAGCTACGACAGGGGTTAGTGAATGGAATAGTTATAGTATGAATAATACTAATGATGGAGTATTAAATCCTAATAATGCTAATTTTTGTTTGAGAGAAGAATATATTGCACCTAATTCACCGGAAATACCTGGGTATGTTTATTATCATGTTAAATTATTTTATAGTGCAAATATTCCGGTTATTGGTGAGTTATTAAAGTTTGAAGTAGTTGGTACTACTAAGCAAATATTACCTGGAGCAGGAGTTTAATATGAGAGAGTCGATTAGAACTACTTATACAATGCAAATTACGATTGTATTTATATTAATTTTCGTGGGATTTTTGACGGTTTATTTAAATTTTAATAAAGCATTTAAATTAAAAAACGAAGTTATTAATTTTGTTGAAAGATCACAGTCTTTAGATGATGATACTGCTACAAATATTGAAAACTATTTATTAAATAATGGTCATACTGAGGCGGGTATTTGTCCAGAAGGATATATAGGTATTATGAATGGGGAAGTTAATCCTGAACCAGAAGGTAATCAAAGAGCTTGTTTTAATCCAGTACCTATTGAAAAAACTGCACTTAAGGGTTATACTTATGTATATTATGATGTAATTATATTTTTTGGATTTGAATTGCCTGTATTTGGTGATTTATTTACATTTAATGTAGAAGGTGAAACTGTTGATATTCAAATAGTTTCAGGATAAGGAGAATTTTGAATGAATGTTATTGTTGCTAATAAATATGTTGCAATGTTATCAAATCTAAATATAGATTTGATTAAGAGTATGAATGGAGAGTTTTTAGTAGAGGACTTAGTTAATACTTTTGATAATTTTTTCTTTAATAAAATGATTTTAGATATTACTGCTATTAAAGACTATGAAAACATAGAAACTATACAAAAGTTATCTTTTAATTTTGATATGTCTAAAATGATTTTATTATTAGATGATTCTACTAAAGTTAATTCACCTGCATTTTTATCTCAATTAGTTAGTATGGGAATTTATAATTTTACAAGAAACATTGATACTATTGCTTATTTAATTGATAATCCTAATACTTATAAGGATGTTGCTCAGTTTCAACAGTTGAACGCTCCTGCACCTACTGAAGATGGTGAAGAAGGATCTGATAAGTTTATTAATAATGATTTATTAGTTAGAAGTGTTGGTGGTACTAGAGTGATTGGTTTTAAAAACATTACTCATCATGGTGGTGCTACTACTTTAATATATATGTTAAAGAAACAGGCTGAGATTGATTTTAAAGTTTTAGCTGTTGAAGTAGATAAAAATGATTTTATATATTTTAATGATAGTGAACTTAGAAGTGTTAGTTCTGCTGAATTACCAAGTTTATTAAAAAATCCTAGTAATAATTATGATGCAATATTTGTAGATATTAATAATTCTCCTGAGGAGAAAAATATTAGTGAAGTTATTAATTTAATTGAACCTTCTACGATAAAGTTAAATAAAATGATTAGAGAAGATAGAAATATATTTGATCGTATAGGAGATAAGAAGATAGTATTAAATCAAAGTTTATTAAACGATATAGATGTTAAGGATTTTGAGTTTGAAGCTAAGTGTAAGGTGTTCTTTAATATGCCGCCTTTGGATGATAAAAGAGATGCTCATTTAATGATTGAAGAGTTTTTAAAGAAGATAGGATTGAGTAAAACACCTGTTGATGATAGTAAAAAGAAGAAGCCTTTATTTGGAATTGTTAAGGAATAACTTTACATTATAGACGATATTCTATTGACAAATACGTAAAAAAACTATAAAATGTTAATTAAGAAGGAGTGATTTTGTTATGGGAATTGATTTTTGTAACGGGACTAAAGAAATTTGGGAACTAGTTGGTTGGTTATTATTTATATTTAAAATTGTTATACCAGTATTGTTAATTATATGGGGTATGATCGATATGGGTAAAGCTGTAGTTGGTTCTAAAGATGATGAAATTAAAAAAGCTTCTAAATCTTTAATGATGAGAGTTATAGCTGGTGTAGTAGTTTTCTTTATTCCTACATTAGTTGGATTTATCTTTACAATTGTTGATGGTTTTAGTGGTGACGTTGAAGCTGACTGGGAAGTATGTAACACTTGTTTAACTGATCCAGGTAACTGTTAGTAATTTATTTATTAATTAAAACAATATTTTCTTTAAATATTGTTTTTTTTATGATATAATTTGATATATGTAGAGGTGTATAGAATGAAAATTAGATACTTTATAGTTTTTGCCTTATTATTAATGGTTATTCCAGTATCTGTTGATGCAATGAGCATTGATAGTTTATTGTTTTTAGATGCTAGTTGTCAGGGAACTTTAGGTAGTCCGGATACTCCTGGAACAACTGCATATTTGTTACAAGAAATTTTTGATGTAATTAAATTAGCGGTACCTGTACTTCTAATTGTTTTGACAGTTATAGAATTTATGAAAGCTGTTACTAGTGGTAAGGACGATGCGATTAAAGTTGCATTTAAACACACTATTACAAGATTGATTTTAGGTTTAATAATTTTCTTATTACCTACATTAATAGATTATATTATGGAGTTATTAGGACTTTATGATACTTGTGGGATAAGGTAGGTGTTATAAATGTTTGATGCTATAAGAAGTGGTTTTTATTGGGTGTTCTTGATGTTAGATATGTTTTTCTATTGGTTTATAGATATAATGTATCAAATATTTATGGCTTTAGCTTCAGTTCAAATATTGAATAGTGAAGCAATTACTAGATTAACTCAAAGAGTATATGTTGTAGTTGGTGTATTTATGTTATTTATGTTGGCTTATTCATTGTTAACCTCAATGATTAATCCTGAAGGAATGAATAAAGGTAAGAGTTCACCAGGTAATGTAATTAAAAATGTTGTAATTACATTGGTGTTTTTAGTTTTTACTCCTGCTATGTTTAACTTTTTGTATACTGCTCAGAATGTTATAGTTACTGATAATGTTATTGGTAATATAATAATGGGTAATGAAGATAATGAGTATAATAATGCTGTTGATACTGGTTTAGCTGGTAGACTTATTGCTGCTGATGTTTTTGGGGCATTTTTCTATGATAGTGATTTAAATGATGGAATTACTCCTGAAACTGAGTATGCAGGTAGAACATTTTATTTGGATCAAGTTAAAGCTGATTTAAGAACTATGAATGCTTCTGGAGTTGATGCTAATCCGTTTTATATTTTTACTTTGTTTGTAGATAATGTAGTTGATGGGGAAATTACTTATGTATTCTTTATTTCAGCAATATTTGCAATAGCTGTTGCTTATTTATTTGTAACATTTAGTATTGATTTAGCTGTCCGTAGTTTAAAACTTGCTTATTTACAAGTTATTGCTCCGATACCGATAATATTTAATGTATTACCTGGTAAAGAAAGTGTATTTCACAATTGGATAAAAAAATCATTGACTGTATTTGCTGAAGTATTTGTTAGATTATTAGTTGTATACTTTATAGTATTTACTATAAGTTTATTACCATCTTTTTGGGAAAATTTCTTTGGTAATTCTACAATAGCTTCTGGTTCGATTGAGTTTATTGCTAAGGCGTTCATTATTGTTGGAGTATGTTTATTTGGTAAGATGGCTCCTAAGTTTATTACTGAAACAATTGGAGTTAAAGGTGATGGATTAGACTTAGGTATAATGAAAAAATTGCCTGGGGCTGCTGCAATACCTGGTATGGCTAAAAATGCTATTAGAGGTTACAATGATAAGAAAGATCTTGAAGGAAAAGAATATAGTAAACCTAAGAGATTACTTAATGCTGCTAAGTCGGGAATAGCTGGTGGATATCATGGATTAACTAATTCATGGAATGCTCAAAAATTGGCTGATCATAAAAAAGCTATGACTACAGCAATGAGTAAGACTGATGCTATGAGACAAGCTGGTAAGATAAATACTGCTGAAAGACAACAAATAATGAAAGATAATGAAAATATCAATACTCCATTTGGTGCATGGATGCATCAACGTGGTAAAGATGTAAAAAAATGGGCTGGTGCTGAAATCGAGATGAGTGCTAAAATCAAAGAATTTAAAACTGCTGTTGATGCTGGTGAAAAATTCAAAACTGCTGGTGGAAATGCAATGACTAAAAAGGGTACTAGTAATGCTACTATGATGGATTTGATTTTTGATAAAAATGGTGATGTAAGAGAAGGTTTTGAGAGTAAAGGTGCAGATCTTGATGTTGTAAGAAAAATGAGAAGATTTAATGATATAGGTGCTGCTAGAGAATACATGAAGAATTATTCGATTGATTCTGAGTTGAGACTTGCTGATCAGCGAATTGCTGATTTAAGAAATGAAGCTAATAGTTTTATGGGTGGTTTAGAACAAAGTCAAATTTTAAGTGTAGAGCAAAAGGCTAAACATCATGGTAATATCCTTCATATTGATTCACAAATTACGGACACTAATAATACAATTACTGCATTAAAATCTGAGTTAACTACAGCTAATGATGTAAGGAAAGAAGAAATCGAAGGTAAACTTAAAATTTTGGCTGCTAAA
>CAYJCL010000050.1:389-5731 GCA_964368665.1 uncultured Muribaculaceae bacterium | reverse complement strand
TAAGTATTGAATCTCCTAAAAATTCTAATCTTTCATAATTATTACATTTATTTTCGTTAGAAAAAGACTTATGAGTTAAAGCGTCAATTAAGTTCTTCTCATCTTTAAAATGTATATTATACTTATCTAAAAAGTTCATTATAATCACCTTTAACAATTATAACATTAAATAATTATTTATACAATTCAAAACATTATAGACAAATACTATTACTATAAAGAAATATATTTTACAAATATAAAAATATATAGTAAAATGAATATGGTGATAAAATGAAATATTTTTTCATAGGACTAGTTTATCTATACAAGATAACACCAATAAATACTCATTCATATTGTAGACACAATCCAACTTGTTCTACTTATATGATTGAAGCATTAAATAAATACGGAACTATTAAAGGTTTAAAATTAGGAATAAAAAGAATTTTAAAATGTCGACCTGGTGGAACATCAGGATATGACCCATTAAAATAAAGGAGTTAAAAATGAAAAAAATAATATTATTAGGACTTATGACACTACTACTAACCGGATGTTTTAAAAGAGATGATCTAGAAGACATCAACATTCATACTACTGTCTATCCAATAGAATACTTAGTAGAAAGAATATATGGAGATAACTCAACAGTTAACTCTATCTATCCAAACGAAGTTATAATTGAAGATTATGAATTATCAGATAAACAAAAAAACTCAGCCAGCGAATCACCAATATTTGTATATAACGGATTAACTGATGAAAAAGATATTGCTAAAGATTTATTAAATATCAATGATGAACTATTAATTATAGATGTATCATACGGATTAAAATATTCATATGCACCAGAAGAATTATGGTTATCACCTAATAACTATTTAATGTTAGCAACTAATATCAAAAATTCATTACAAGAATTCATTGTAAATAAAATAGTAAAAGAAGAAATAGATGAAAACTACGCTATCCTTGAAGAAGAACTATCACTTCTAGATGCAGAATTAAGAAGTATTGGAAATGACGCAATAGAAAACGGTAAAAATACAATAATAGTTAATGATCCACTATTTAATTATCTAAATAATTATGGATTTGAAATAATCGATATTACTAATGAAGAAACAACAATCACAAACTTAGAATCAAACTTTGAAAATGATACTTATAAAACAATATTTGTAAGAGATGATAAAGAAATATCTGAAGAATTACAAAGTTATATAACAAAATATGAACTAGAAGTTATCACACTAGATGTAATGACTCTTCTGGATGAAGAACAAAGAACAAACAAATCAGATTACTTAACAATAACTTCAACATTTATAGAACAAATAAGAAACATTACAAATTAACAAAAAAACTTGATATATTTTCTAACATATAGTAAAATATATCTAGTGCTTTGGAGCAGTACTCAAGAGGCTGAAGAGGCGCCCCTGCTAAGGGTGTAGGTCGGGTAACTGGCGCGAGAGTTCAAATCTCTCCTGCTCCGCCATAAAAAAATAAGTTCAGGGAAACCTGAACTTTTTACATGTCTAAAATTAATTTGGAGTAACAGTATTATCATCATTAACTAATAAACTAACACTAAAATCATAATCATTTTGATGATAATACTTCATTGCATTAACCAACACTTCTGCAGAATTGATATCAATCTCATTAAATATATCTGTACCCTCTTCTTCAATAAGAATATTAAATACACCATCAATAGAATCTAAGATCATATTAGTATCAGCAACAACTGGTATTAAAAATAATGGAGCATTATCAAGATTATCATCATAAGATTCAATAATATTTGGTATAACTTCATTCAAATTTTCAACATTATATAATATAGCTTCTTGAAATATATCATCTTCATTAAAAGATTGAATCAAGTATAATTCAGCATCATCATCTATATTAGTTAAAGAAGTTTTCACAACATCCGAATCAAGAATAGAATAAAAATTATTCTTAACTACCATTTCTTGTTCATCAATGACATCAAACATATCATTATATGCATCAACATCTTCATCTAAATAAAATTCTTGAACATTTGCTCTTACTAAAGGAGCAGTAATAAAATTCATTACTTTATAGACTATAGACAACTCTACTAACAAAATTAATATGAATACTAAAAATTTTAAAGTTTTAGTAATAGGACTTCTTAATAATCTAAATATCTTAGTCCCAGCACTGACATTTTTAAACTTTTTTTCTTCTTTTCTAATAAATAATACTTTCCATGGAAACCAAATCGGAGAAGTTAACCATTTTAAGATAGTTTTAATAACCTTCCATACAATATTTAATAAATTATTTTTTTTCATTCTTACCAACTTTTAATATCTTAGGATTATTGATTAAATAATTATTTAAACTATTTCTCTTTAATATCATACTACTAAACATAAATATATTAGCAAATACTACTAAACCAATAATTATTGGTAAATTACCACTACCCATCTCTGCATTATAAAAATAATATATTACAGCTAGAATTAAACATACTACTCCTACAATTAATAATCTATTTAACCTTTTAACTTGTTCCTTACCACGATCAGTACTAATATAAGATAAATAAACCTTATTATAATCATCTCTATTTAACTTTTGAATCATTAACTTCATAATTACACCTCAATAAAATAATAACATAAAAAATAGACTTTAAAAAGTCTATTTTAATTAACTACTAAGAAGTCATTTCTATCACCCATATTATTATGAATATAACTATGAGTATTAGGATATGTATTACCTATAAAATTAACTGTAAAATCATCAGGATACATAACTGAAAAACCAATGTTCACTAAATAATCTTGAACAGAAGTCAAATTAGTAATAGAAACATCATTATTATTAAAATTCACGACCGTACCAGGATTAACAGTAATCGAATTATACATCCCTAAAAAACTAGTGGTAGAACGATCATTAATAGAAGTTATAGTATTATTATTAAAATTATATTCTCCATCTAAAGTCACACTAAAATACCTAGAATAAGTATTAATAGAACCAGCAGTAATCACATTACCAGTAATGTTTCTTGAATTTCTTTGAATTTCTCCTACATCTCCAGTAACTTCAATTCTATTATCATTAGCATTAGTCATATTTTGAAATATATAAGTTGCATCATTATCTATAAATACATCATTATCAACAAAACTATAATCTCCAACAGCAACTCTAAGTAAATATCTATCTACAGAAGGATTATCTATTAAATTAATTGTATTACCAGTAACACTAACAACATTAGAATTATTATTAAATAACGACGAGACATAATCATAATCGCCTTCATATCCCTCATTAGGTACTACATTTATTTCATTATTTCTAATAACTATATCTTCATGATTACCAACAGTTTGAATAGCGCTTGAACTCGCATCAGTATAAATAAAATTGTTTTCAAATAAAACATTTCTAACATAATTATCATCAGCATGAACAGATAAGGAAATAGCTACATAACTTGAAGTATTAATTCCTTCTTCAGAATAAAACTCATTATTTCTTATAATAATATCTTCGATTGCATTTGTTTTATCAGCATTAGGAAGAATCATTCCGATTGCAAAAATTTCATCGTGATACGTTTTTTTCATATAAGAATTTTCAACTACTAACCCACTAGGTCCTTTGGCTAAAATATCTCTTGCCATAAAACATAAACTAGCACCAGCATCATTTTCAATAATAATTTCAACATTATCAATTAAAACATTATGCCATCCAGAATACAAATCAATACCAACAAAATAAGTCTTAATAGAAGTTCCATCCTCATTATATGTAGCATCAGGTCCTTCTATATAAGTATCAACTATATCAATATTACTAGCATTAATTACAGCAATTAGTGCAACTCCAATACTAGTAGAATCAACTATAGGTCTAATAGTTTCTCTTAGAGATTTAAAATTAAAGTTTTTAATAACAATATCATCTTCTAATACTAGCCAAGAAAACTCACGATAAATAGAACTAGTATAATTAAATTCATCCATCTGATATATAATAGAATCATTACCATCATAAACAGTATCTACTGCTTTATCACCCTTAAAAAATACTTGAGTCTCTACGTAAATATCTTTACCTTTAGGAAAATTAACTAAAGATGAGCCACTATTAAAAGCTAGCTGTATAGCTGGACCACTATCATAAGTATCATCTCCAGTCTTTACACCATACTGCATAACATTTATTGAATCAACATATTCATCTTCTAATAAAGTAGCATACAATCCATTATTTAAAGTTATAACATTCATTTCATTAGGAGTAGCACTACTTACTATCTCATATTTACTAGCACCTTCATCATAAGCAGAATAAAAGCCTTTAGTACTTACAATATCACCACTAACTAAGGCAGTATCATTAACCATTTCATTAACATTTGTATAATCAGCAGCATAAATAGATTCATCTACATTAACTGGAGTAGATACAACTACAATTTTAGAATTAACAATTTTATTTTGAGAATTATCTAAAGTAGCAGAATAATCAACCCACAATCTTAAATCATAAGTAACACTTTCTCCACTACCAATATATCCAGAAGTTAAATTATAAGATGTTGCACCCTCAATAGTAGCATCAGTTGTATTATACAAAGTAAGAACTTTAGGAACACTATTATTAATCATACTAGCAACAAGAGAATGATCCATTGTAGTAGTATTTAAAACTTCCAAATTAATATTCACAGAACCTACTAGATCACAAGTATTAGTAACAGTAAATGTATAAGGAGTACTACTCATCCCTACTTCATCTTTCAAAGGATAAGTATTTTGCATAATAATTTCATTACTATTTTCAGTAAATTCCATATCAAAACATGCAGTACCAGCAAAATTATTAGTAATTTGAGTATCAGTCAAAAACCAAACAGCATAAGATATTCCAACAGAAACAGCCAATAATATAATACCTATAACAATTAATATATATTTTTTATTCTTCATGATTTCACCTATAATAATAATACCACAAAAAATAAAACTAGTCACCTAGTTTTATTCAACATCATTTCTACTTAATATATAAGCAGGTTTTTTCTTAACTGTATTAAATACTGGAAATAATCCAACTATTAAATTAAATCCAAATACTAATATAATAGTTACTCCAAGTACTAAAGGATTAACTAAAGCAATCATTTCTAATTCTTTAATCGAAGCTAAGATATAATACATAATTAATATCCCTGGTAAACTTGCCATAATAGATACCGCAAATATTTCGCCCATAAACATCTTAAAGATATCTAATCTCTTGACTCCTATTGCTCTATAAACACCTACTTCTTTAACCCTAGA
>CAYJCL010000050.1:0-379 GCA_964368665.1 uncultured Muribaculaceae bacterium | reverse complement strand
AACGAAGCTCTTACAATAAAGAAAATTTCAATTAACGAAATAGCAAGTACTACTACAGATACCATATAAATAATATTACGTTCAGAATCTATAGCTATTTCATAATTATTTTTATAAAAATCATACCCAGACATTACATTAATACCTAAACTATCAAAATATTCCAAAGAAGTATCCCCATCAGTAGACATAATAGCTATTGAATTACTATTCTTAAATAATTCATTCTTAATAAAATCATCAGAAACAACATAACCATGAAAATTAATTATAGGTCTAAAAAATCCAGAAATAATATATTCTTCATCACCATATTCATTCTTATCTCCAACTTTATAACCAAAAACAAAAGAATCATTAACCATAATTTCATTTATAC
>CAYJCL010000049.1:0-5761 GCA_964368665.1 uncultured Muribaculaceae bacterium | reverse complement strand
AACAAAGAAGACCAAATGGTCTTTTTTGCTGAAAACAATTGAAATAATAACAAAATCATGATAATATAAGAATATATTTAATTAAAGGAGATGTTACTATGGCTAAAAAAGTTGAAAAACAAGTTAAAGAAGCTAAAACAGAAGAAGTTGTTGAAGAAACAGAAAAAATTGACGTTAAAAAATCTGATCTTAAAAAAGACAAAAAAGAAAAGAAAGAATTTAACGCAATTAAATTTATTTGGAACGCATTTTTCTGGACAGCTTTCGTAATCTTCGTTGCAATGGCAGTTGGTGCATTCGTTAACTACAATAAAATTGAGAAAAACGAAGAACCATTCTTCTACTTTGACAAAGAAGAATACAAAACTGATAGTGGAGCAAATGTAACAGTATACGATTACTTCGTTTACAAAATTGTAGAAGAGTATGAAGGTACTGCTAGCGTTAGTTTAAAACTATGGTTCTTACCAGACATAGCTGAATAAAAAATCAAAGATAAATCTTTGATTTTTTTTATGCTCTAAGTTTGACAAAATGATAAAAAAATGGTATAAAATTAATATTGATTAATTAATAATTAAAGGAGTTATAAATATGGATTTTAGAGATATAAAAGAATTTTTTAGAGATTCATTTGGTTTCATTATAGTTATAGTAGTTGTATTTCTAATAGCTATGTATGTAGTTGGATTACAACAAGTAGTAGGACCATCTATGGAACCAACACTTAATGACGAAGATGTGTTGTTAATAAGTAAAATGCATTATGCCATATTTGATGTAAAAAGACATGATGTAGTAGCAATTAACTCTCTAGATAATAAATACTTAATCAAAAGAGTAGTAGGACTACCAGGAGAAGAAATATCATATAAAAATAATAAACTATATATCAATGGAGAAGCATTTGAAGAAGGTCTATATGATGACATGGTAACAGAAGATTTTTCACTAGCAGATTTGGGATATGATGAAATACCAGAAGACCATTATTTGGTACTGGGAGATAATAGAGGAAACTCTCTAGATAGTAGAGACGAATCCATAGGCCTAGTTCCTAAAGAAGATATCTTAGGAAAAACAATAATAAAGATATGGCCAATAAATGAATTGAAACTATTCTAAAAAAGTGTTTCGACACTTTTTTTATTTTGAAATTAATAGTAAACAAATAAAAAATTTGTTATAATAACATTTCGTTGTTTAAAAAAGGAAGAAGAGGACGTTATGAAAAAAGTAATGTTTTTCCGCCCAATGTTTTACATGGGTGGAACTGAAATAGCAATCTTAAATTTAATATCAAGACTTAAAAATGATAAAATAGAATTATACATAGGATATTCAGATGAAGCATCAGATATGAAGCTTTTAAGCAGATTTAAAAGATATGCCAAAGTAGTGAAAATAGATGATAAAATCAAAATGGATATCGTAGTAAACTGTTCACCATATAGCCATTCATTTGAAAAAATGGAAAAAATTAAAAGAAAAAAGACATACCTTTGGTTTCATCACTTTGGAGAAAGTGATGAAATAGTTTTACAAAGTAAAAAAAGTCTAAAGAAAATTGATAAATTAATAGTAGTTAGTGACTACTGTCATAACTTGGCTCTTGAATATCCAGATTCAAAATATATCAAAAACAAAATAACAAAAATATATAACTTAGTAGACGAAGCAACAATTAAAAGAAAAGCTAAAGAAAAAACAAACTTAGAATTTGCTAAAGATCTTAACATAGTTACAGTATCAAGACTATGTCATAAGAAAGGGTTTTTAAGAGTTAAAGAATTTGTTAGAGCATTAAAAGAAAAACAAATTGATTTTAAATGGTTTATAGTAGGTGGAAACTTTGATCAAGTTATTGAAAATGAAATAAAAGACAGCTTTAAAGACTATCAAGATGAAGTAATATTTACAGGATTCATAAATAACCCATTTCCTATAATAAAAAACTGTGATTATATGGCATTGCTTAGTGATAAAGAAACTTGGGGACTAGTAATAAGCGAAGCTAAAATATTAGAAGTACCATGTTTAGTAACAGATTTTGAAGTAGTCCATGAGCAAATAGAACATAATAAAAATGGAATCATCTTTAAAAAAGATGACATAGAAAATTATAAAAATTCTATAGATGATATCTTATCATCAAAAACAAAATTAAAAGAAAACTTAAAAAAATTTAAATATCCAAACGATCAAATTATTGAAAATTGGAATAAAATACTAAAATAAAAACAAATAGTTAAAAACTATTTGTTTTTCATTATAGTACTATATAATAATCTTAAATCTCTTTTATCTTCACCTTTAATCGTAAAGTCTAATCTTAATTGATATCCACTATCAAAAGTAAATAATAAAGCAGATTTAGTTAAACCATAAGATACAGCTCCTGTAGATATAGAACTATAAGGAAGAATATGTATCTTTTTTTCACCAGTAAAAGGTGTAACATCAAAGAGTATCATTCTTTTATTAGTAAATACACCCTTATCTCTAAATGTTTTATATGCAGTAACTATCTTTTCATCAGAATCAACATAATCCATAATATAACTAGGTAAATCATCAGTATCAATTTTTTTGTTAAAATTAAAATACTTAGTAATTTCTTTAAATCTTAAATAAGCCATCTAACTCACATCCTTATATACATTTTAACACAAAAAAATTATTATAAAAAGACTTTATAATAATTTTTCAAATTCTTCATATAATTTTTTACATTTATCAATATCCATATTAGCTTTATTCAACCATTTATATGGAATGTTCAGCTTTTGATATTTATCAACAGCATTATTGTGATAAGGTAAAAAATTAATTCTTTTAACATTATTAATGTTTTTTAAATACTCAGCTAGAGATTTAATATATTCTAAATTATCATTATAATCAGTAACTATTACTTGTCTTATCCAAACAGGTATATTTAATTTGTTTATATAATTTATAAAATAATTATAATCATCAAAACTACTACTAGTCAAATCTTCATAGTCCTCTTTATTAGTATGTTTAACATCTAATAAAATTAAATCTACATAATCAAATAAATCTTTAAAATCACCTTTTAAACCAGAAGTATCAAGAGCAACATGAATATCATGTTGCTTTAACAACCTACAACATTCAATTAGAAAATCTAATTGTATTAAAGGTTCACCTCCAGAGAAAGTAACTCCACCATTATTTCCAAAATAAGGTTTATTTCGTAGCACTTTATTAACTAAATCATCAGGACTTGTATTTAATTCCCCCATAGAAAACATTTCAGGATTGTGACAATATAAACATCTTTTATTGCAACTATTTAAAAATATAATAGTTCTAATTCCAGGTCCGTCAACAAATCCCATTGTTTCAATACTATTAACACTTCCAGTTATCATAGTTTATTATGGAATGTCCTTGCTATAACTTCTTCTTGTTGAATTTTAGTTAAACGATTAAATCTAACTGCATATCCAGAAACACGAATTGTAAGTAGGGGATACTTATCTGGATTGTCTTTAGCATCAATTAATTTATCTCTATTTAAAACATTAACATTTAAATGATGGGCATCTTGACTAAAATATCCATTCATTAAAGAAACTAAATTTTCAATTTGTTCTTCTTCATTCATTCCAAGTGAAGAAGGAACAATTGTAAACGTGTTTGAAATACCATCTCGACAACAATTACTATAATCTAATTTAGCAACACTGTTTAAACTAGCGATGGCACCATTCTCATCACGACAATGCATTGGATTAGCACCAGGTGCAAAAGGTTCACCAGTTTTTCTTCCATCAGGAGTATTACCAGTCTTTTTACCATATACAACATTTGATGTAATAGTTAAAACAGATAAAGTAACCTCAGCATCACGATAAGTCTTATGTTTTTTAAGTTCACTACTAACTTTTTCTAAAACTTCCTTAGCAATGAAATCTACACGATCATCATCATTTCCATATTTAGGAAAATCACCATCTATTTCAAAATCAATAGCTATTCCGTCTTCATCTCGTATAGGTTTAACTTTAGCAAACTTAATAGCAGATAGAGAATCAGCAACAACTGAAACTCCAGCAACACCATAAGCCATTAATCTTCTTACATGCGCATCATGTAAAGCCATTTGACCAGCCTCATAAGCATATTTATCATGCATGTAGTGAATTATATTCATCGCTTCACTATAGATGCGACATAACTCTTCAATAACCTTATAATAGTTACTCTTAACTTTATCATAATCTAAATATTCATCAGTATCTAATTCAATACCATCGATAACTTTTATTTTCTTTAACTCATCAACACCACCATTAATAGCATATAATAATGCTTTAGCAATATTAGAACGAGCTCCAAAGAATTGCATATCTTTACCAATTTTCATTGCTGAAACACAACAAGCTATTCCATAATCAGCATCATATAAAGGTCTCATTACATCATCATTTTCATATTGAATTGAATCAGTAACGATTGACATTTTAGAACAATATCTTTTAAAATTATGATCCATATTCTCAGCCCATAATACAGTCATGTTAGGTTCCGGAGAAGGATCTAAATTAGTTAAAGTATGTAATAATCTATAACTAGTTTTAGTAACCATTGATAAACCTTCAATAGTAACACCACCTATAGCACAAGTAACCCAAGTAGGATCTCCAGTAAATAATTCGTCATAATCAGGAGTTCTTAAATGACGAACAACTCTCAACTTGATTACTAATTGATCAATTAATTCTTGAGCATCACTTTCACTAATTAAACCATTAACTAAATCTCTTTCAATAAATATATCTAAGAAAGCATCGATTCTTCCCATACTCATCGCAGCGCCATTATTTTCTTTAACTGCAGCTAAATATCCAAAGTATAAAAATTGAACAGCATCACGAGCATTATTTGCAGGTTTAGAAATATCTATTCCATACTTCATTGCCATATCTTTGATTTCAGCTAAAGCTCTATACTGCATAGTAACTTCTTCTCTTAATCTAATAGTTTCATCATTAATAGGGCTAATTAAAGAATCAAATTCTCTAGATTTCTCCTCCATTAAATAATCAATACCATATAAAGCAATACGACGATAATCACCGATAATTCTACCACGTCCATAAGCATCTGGTAATCCAGTAATTAATCCTGTCTTACGAGCTTTAAGAATTTCTTTACTATAAGCATCAAATACTCCTTGATTATGAGATTTTCTATATGCACTATAATGTTCTTCAATATCACCATCTAATTTATATCCATAAGATTCTAAAGCTTGATGAGCCATTCTCATACCACCATTTAAATGAACTATTCTTTCTAATAATTCATCAGTTTGTAATCCAACAATAACTTCATTATCTTTATCAATATAACCAGCTTCAAAATTATTAATACCAGCAATAACTTTTGTTTCTATTCCAAGAACACCTTTTTTTTGTTCTTCTTTTAAAGCAGCTTCACAAATTGACCAAACATTCTTTGTTTTGTCACTAGGAGAGGCTAAAAAAGCATCATTTCCATCATAATGCTTATAATTTAATTTAATAAAATTGCTAACATCAATGGTTTCACACCAAGGACCTTCCTTAAAATTTTTCCATTCTACTTTCATACTATCACCATCTTCTTCTTCATTATACCTCATATAAAAAAATTAATAAAGAAAAAATAATATTTTTCCAAATTACTCATATAATTTCAATATGAAAGGGGAGTTAAATATTTCAACATTAAAAGTAGGGTCTAAATC
>CAYJCL010000048.1:2567-5857 GCA_964368665.1 uncultured Muribaculaceae bacterium | reverse complement strand
AATAACAACCATATATTCCATTTTCTTCATATTTAAAGATAGATTTTTATCATTTTCTTTTTTAACCCAGTCATTATAACCAGCAATATTCTTAACACCTTTTTCCTGAAACTCCATATAACGTCTTTCCATTTCAGAAACTATTTTTTGTAACGCAACAGAAGCTTTCTTAGGATTAGTAACAACTGGTGCTTTTAAATGAGGAACTCCATTATAATTTGCTAAGTAATATTGAAGCAATAATACTATTTATACAAACTGACTTCCCACTACCAGTTGATCCAGCAACTAATAAATGTGGCATCTTAGAAATATCAGCAGTTTGTACCCTACCCATTATATCTTTACCTAAACATACTACTATTCCACCATTACTAGCTGGTAAATTAGCAGCAATCTCTTTAATTTTAACAGGAGATATAACTGGATTAGGAAGTTCTACACCTATTGTACTCTTACCAGGTATTGGAGCTTGGATACGTACATCTCTTACAGCCATTGCTAGAGCAATTTCACGATGTATTCCAACAATCTTATTAACTTTAGTACCATTAGGTATTTGAATTTCAAATTGAGTTACTGAAGGTCCTACATGAATTTCAACAACTTTACCATTAATTTGAAAATCATTTAAAACTCTTTCTAAAACCATTTTTTGACTCTTTAATATATCATTATTTAACTTCTTAGCTTTAGGTATCTCATCAAGTAATGTTAAAGATGGTAAACGATATTTATGATTACTTGCAAGTTCAACACTAGGTACACTCACAGGAGCACTATCATTAACTACAGGGTCATTCCTATGTTTTAACTCTTCAACACTAGTGATAACTACTCTATTATCAACTTCTTCTTCCTCTTCATCATCATCTTCTTCGTCATCTTCATCATCACGATCTCGCCCTTTAAAGAAACCACCAATCTTAGCAAACACATCACTAAGTACAACATCAAATGTTAATACTATTCCAAACATCGCTAAAATAAATAAAACTATATATGTACCAATAGATCCAAATAATGAAGAAAAAGATCCAGCTACTACAGCACCTATAATTCCTCCACCAACAGTAATACTAGTATTTCCACTACCTAAAAAATCTGTTGTTTCATTAATTGAATCAGCTCTAATCATATAATTATCTAAAGAAGCATCAAACAAAGCTTCAAACCCTTGCGTCTTTTCAATAAATGTATAATGAGATGCAACTAATATAACTAATACAATTATATAAAAACCAACCATTCTTAAAGAAAAGAACTTAGGTAACTTTCTTTTTACAATCATATATAATCCAATAAATAATATAAGTACTAAAAGAATTGGCCACCATTCACCAGCAACAAATAAAGCAAATTTCTTTATATATTCCCCTACTAAACCAAAACCAAAACCTAATAAACCTATTAATACTAATAATAAACCTATTAACTCTACACTATATTTAAACTCACTACTAGAATCTTTACTTTTTTTTCTCTTAGCCATACTATCACCATCTTAATTATACTAAACATTTATCATTAATGCAAAGCATTTACTTATATTTGTCATATTTATTTCAAAGGAAAAAGAGGTTTCCCTCATTTATTAAAATATGCAGCCACCTAAACATATTGCTAGTAAGATAAATAATATTAATACTATAAATCCATTTCCTATATTACAAGTAGATGGCACTTTCTTAGAGCAAGCCATATAATCACCTCCTAGTTAAGTTTTTAAACAAAAGCTCCAACAATAATAATTAATAAGATAAATAGTACTAAAATGATTGCTGGACCAAAAGTATTACCAACACAATTATTCATTATAATTCCCTCCTTTATATATCTTTACATTATTATTGTATGGTTAAATTTATTATTATGTGAGTAATTTCTTGTATTTTATTTTTATACTTGTTATAATGGTAAATGTAAGGGAGGATATAATGAAGAAAAAATTAATCTTACTAGGTATGTGCTTAGTAATGATAACAGGTTGTGGAACTGCTATTCCTAAATTAGAAGATGGGAAAGAAGCCGTAGTAAGCTTTGAAGATGGTTCACACATAACTGCTGAAGAACTATATGAAGCATTAAAAACTAATGCCGGTACTTCAACTATGGTTAACTTAATCGACTTAAAAATCTTAGAAGATAAATATGCTGATAAATTAACTGAAGCTGATGAATATACTGCAGATCATATGGCTCAATTAAATGCTAGTTATGGAGAAGAATTATTAACAGCTATTCAACAATACACTGGTTATGCGACTATTGAAGCTTATGAAGCTAGCGTTCGTTTAAGTTTTTTACAAAATGAAGCTATCATGGATTATGCTAAATCAATGATCGAAGACAAAGAAGTTGAAGAATACTATGACGATGAAATCGTTGGAGATATTAAAGTAAGTCATATTTTAATAACACCAGCTGTTACTGATGACATGACTGATGATGAAAAAGAAGACGCTGATGATGACGCAAAAGATGCTATCGAAGATATCATTGCAGAATTAAAAAAAGCTGACGCTGATGAAATCGAAAGTTTATTTAGTGAATTAGCTAAAGAACATTCACAAGATGCATCAACATCATCAAGTGGTGGAAACCTAGGATTCATTAATAAAGATACTCTTGGAGTAACTTATGATGAATTAGTAGATGCTGCTTACGATCTTAAAGATGGTAAATACAGCACTGAAGTTATCACTACTGAATTAGGATATCATGTAATCTTAAGAACTGAATCAAAAGAAAAAGCATCTCTAGAAGATGTTAAAGATGACATTCTTGAAACATTAGCTAATGTATATTTAGCAGAAGAACTTGCTGCTAGTACTGAAGCAATGCGTGACCTTCGTGAAGAATATGGTATGGAAATTAACGATACTACTCTAAGCGCAGACTATGCATTAATGATTCAAAATGCATTATTAGCTGCTGAAGAAGCAGAAAATACTGAAACAGTACAATAAAAAGAGCAATGCTCTTTTTTTATTGCTCTATTATATTATTTACATCCTCATAATCAAAACCTAAAGAAGATAACTTTTTAAATAATACCTGCTTTAATTCATAACCAGAATACTTACTAGAAAACTTATTATAATATTTATTATATTCCTTAATTAAAACCTCTCTATCACTATTTTTATACTTATCTAATACACTATTAATTAACTCTTTTTCATATCCAAAATTAATCAAATTACTAAATGCTTTCCCTCTTAACTTAAAAGAACTATACTTAGTATTAGATTTATATAACTTATTTACAATCTTTTCTACTCTATCTT
>CAYJCL010000048.1:0-2557 GCA_964368665.1 uncultured Muribaculaceae bacterium | reverse complement strand
AACTAGATAAATAATTATCAACTAACTTCTCATCAAGACCTAAATTTATTAACTTATCTTTTATCTTTAAAGGACCATTACTACTTAAATTAACTTGATCATTAATAAAAGCTTTAATATAAGTTAATTCATCTAAATAACCATTCTTCTTTAATAATTTAACTTGTTCTAAAACAATACTTTTATCATACTTTAAAGATAAATATTTAATTAATTCACTCTCAGTCCTTAACTTTTTACTAAGATATTTTAAAGCCTCGTGATATACAATATACTTATCATTATCACTTAATAATTCATTTAATAACTTAGTATCAATATCTTTAACAGTCAATAAATTATACTTAAGTATTACATCATCAAATATCTGATACTTATTACCAAGTATTTCTAACTCATATAAACTACTCTTAATCTTTTTTAGTTTCATAAACTACCTCTAAATAAATTATAACAAATAAAAAAAGAAATAACAAGAACATTCGTTCGTTATTTCTATTTGTACTCTTCACAAGCTTTATCTAAGTCTTTAATCATCTTATCAACATCTGCTAATTCAGGAATTCTCGCCCCACTAGCAAACTTATGACCTCCACCATTATACCTAGATGCTATTTCGTTAATTATCGGTCCTCTACTACGTATATTAACTTTATGTAACTTACTTCTTTCATCATAAGTAATAAAAGTCCATACCTTAACACCTTTAATAAAATTAAAACTATTAATCATATTAGAAGCCGTAGAACTATCTACTTCAAATCTCTTAATGGTTTCAGCTTGTATTTTCATATAAGCTAAACCATTAGGAGTAATAGTTAAATTCTCAGCAATGAAATTTTGAAATCTAATTTCATTAATAGATCTCTCATATAAAGTAGCATATAAACTAGGAAAATCAATCTTAGTTTTTTCTATTAACTCAACAATTAATTTAAATGTTTTAGTAGATGTATATGGTAATAAAAATCTATCACTATCAGATACAACTCCTAAATATAAATTCTCAGCTATCTTAGCATTTAATTTCAAAGGAGTATTTAATATTAATTCAATAATCATTTGACATGTTGAACTAGAAGATTCTTCTACCCAATCAACAGTAACAAACTTTTCTTCCTTAGGATGATGATCTATTTTAATTACATCATCATACATTGTATAATCAGCTCCATCTACTCTATGAGAATTAGGAACATCACAAACAATCAATAAAGCATTACTAATCGTACTCTCATCAATCTTATCCAAAGCACCATAATATCTAAACTTAGAAACTCCACTACCTACAGCATAAACATTCTTATCTGGAAATGTTAACTTAATAGAATCTCTCAAAGATATTTGAGAAGCCATTGCATCAGGATCAGGACTTACATGTCTAGCTATAACAATAGTTTGATACTTTTTAATTTTCTTATATATATTCTTTATGATTGCTCTTCGCATTTAATACATCCTTCTAACTAACTAATTCATAAGTATCTTTAGCAATCATTAATTCCTCATTTGTAGGTTTAACATATACTAATACACTAGAATCATCACTACTAATAATACCCTCTTTTAAATCTCTATAACGAGCTATATTATTATTGTTCTCCCCAACTTTTATTCCTAAACATTCTAATTTTTTCAAAATAGAATCTCTTATAATTATACCATTTTCTCCAACACCAGCAGTAAATACTAATGCATCAATCTTACCAGCAAGTAATACATAATACTCAGCAATATATTTTACTATTCTATCAACAAATAAATCCCAAGCTAAAATTGCTCTTTCTTCACCATCTTTAACAGCATTTTCAATATCTCTATTATCACTATATTTACCAGTTACACCAAGTAATCCACTCTTTTTATTTAAAACAGTATCTACTTCATCTAAAGACATCCCACTCTTACTCATTACATAAGGAATAACAGTATAATCAATATCTCCAGATCTAGTACCCATCATAACTCCAGCATTAGGAGTGAATCCCATAGTAGTATTAATTGACTCATTGTCTTTAATACAACATAAAGAAGCCCCACTACCTATATGACAACTAATTAAATTAACTTTATCTTTTCCTAATACTTCCTTCATAGATTCCATAATATATTTATGACTTGTTCCATGAAAACCATATCTTCTAATTCCATAATTTTCATACCATTCATATGGTACTGGATATAAATAACTAGTCATTGGCATTGTTTGATGAAAAGCAGTATCAAATACAGCTACATTCTTAACACCAGGAATTAATTCCATAAAAGTTTTCATACATAATAAATTAGCAGGATTATGTAGTGGAGCTAAACCAGATACACTCTCAATATTAGCAACTACTTCATCAGTAATTAAAACACTACTACTATACTTATCTCCTCCATGAACTACTCTATGTCCTATTCCACCAATTTCACTAAAATCAGCAATAATATTATTTTCAAATAATTCATCCTTCAAACAATTAATAGCATCATTAAAAGTCTTAAGTTCAACAACTTTCTCAAACTTTTCACCATTAATCTTAATCGTATAAAAACTTCCATCAAGACCAAT
>CAYJCL010000047.1:0-5870 GCA_964368665.1 uncultured Muribaculaceae bacterium | reverse complement strand
ATCTTGGTATCCATACATACATCTGCTCTATTGATTCCATTGGTATTGTTGTACCAGGTTCTAACGTTGTAAATGTTGGATTTACTATTACTGCATTCGCCCATTTTGATTCGTTATAATTGTACCATTCGTTAGAATTAGCAGCAATCGTTACAACACCTGTACCTTCTTCAATTAATACGGGCACCATTTTAGAATCAAGTACAGGATCCTCTAAATTATAATCATAAGGCAAATCATCAATTGGTTCAGCACTTATTACTATTTTAGCTTCAACCAACTTATTTTGTGAATTATCTAAAGTTGCTGATTCATCAATCCACATTCTAAATTCATGATTATTTGTTTCGTTATAAGCAAGATAATCAGTTTTGATTGTATATGAAGTAGAATTTGCTATTGTAGATGTTACGATATTATTACTAGTTACAATACTCGGTAATTTTGTATCTATCATAGATTTAATTAAATCATGACTTAGAGTAGTTGTATTTAATACTTCTAGATTTATTTGATACTTAGCATTTAAATCACATGTATTAGTTACCGAGAAAGTATATGGAGTTAGTTCCTCACCTTCACTATCTAGTAATGGATATGTACTTTGTAAGTTTATATTAGAATCAGCATTTTCAGTAAATGTTATATCAAAACATTCTGTAGCTAGAACGTTTTGATCTGTTTGCTCTGCTGTAAGTAACCATACTGCATATGAAATTCCTGTTACTATAGCTAGCGCTATTAATACTCCTGTTGATATTAATAATATTTTTGTTTTATTCATTTACTATCACCTAGAATAATTTTAACATAAAAAATAAAAAAAGACCATAAGGTCTTAATTAAAAGAAATTATAGCTCGCGTAGATCCATTAACATATCCTCCACCTGTAACTCTATCATATAACCAAATTCCGGATTTACTACCTACAGAAGCAGGTCCACTACGAATAAACCAAGGTTTAGCGAACTGAACAAAATAAGAATTATCTCCGTTCCAGTAATACATAGTATTACCATTAGAATTCAACTCTTTAGTTGCATCCCCATATAATCCTCTAGAATAATCAGAATAAGAAGTACCATATTTATACGAATCATAGTATTTTGAATCAGGAATGATTGTAAAACCATCATCAATAGAATAAAAATTACTACTACTGTCTTGCATATTGCCCATTACATATTCACTTCTTCCACCGGCCATATCATATACTCCTGTTAAATTGTGAGTTGTACTTGCCTTAACTCCATTTGTAGTTTCCCACCTGTTGCTAACTGGACATATTTCTACTCCTAATAAAGTCACATTATTAATTACATCACTTCCACCACAACCAGTAACTATCTCATTATCATTAGTGCCATTATAATAACTGTTATTTTCCACTTTTACCGAACATGATATGTCATCTTCACATATTCCATACTTAGATTGTGATAGATATGTTACTGCTCCCCACTCGGTATTTTTTATCAAATGAACATCAGTTACTTCGTCCATCGAGTATATATTCATTGTATTGTTAATTTTATCAAACATGGTACTTATACTAGTATATTGTACAGAATTAACATTTGGTTTTATTACATATTCAACATTTGTAACATTTTCATCTTCACCATCATCAAATCCCATTTCAAACTTTCCTACCCAAAGTCCAGCTTGCTCTACTCCTCCAAAAGTAAATGCTGGATGAACTATTACATCATTATTTTCTATATCATTATTAACTGTATTTATTGATACAAAATTTATTTCTATAGCATCTTCTGCTGAAGTAATTGAACTTTTAGAATACTCATATCTTGGTATCCATACATACATCTGCTCTATAGATTCCATTGGTATTATTGTTCCGGGATCTAACGTCGTAAAAGATGAATCCACTATTACTGCATTCGCCCATTCACTATTTCCATAATCGAACCATATTGAATTAGAATCAGCTATTATCACGTCACCATCATCTGCTATCATCACAGGAATCATTCTAATGTCCAAAACAGGGAACTCTAAATTATAATCATAAGGTAAATCATCAATAGGTTCAGCACTAACTACTATTTTAGCTGATATAATTTTATTTTGAGAATTTTCTAAAGTTCCTGATTCATCAATCCACATTCTAAACTCATGATTGTTTGTTTCATTATAAGCCAAATAATCTGTTTCAATTGTATATGATGTAGAGTTCTCAATTGTAGAAGTCACAATATCATTTGTCGTTACAACACTTGGTATTTTATTATCAATCATAATCTTGATTAAATCATGGCTTAAAGTAGTAGTATCTAATACCTCTATATTAATAAAATATTTAGTATTTAAATCACATGTATTAGTTACCGAAAAAGTATAAGGACTAAGCTCCTTGCCTTCGCTATCCAGTAATGGATAACTACCTTGTAAATTAATATTAGAATCAGTATTTTCAACAAATTCAATGTCCAAGCACTCAGTGGCTAATACATTGCTATTTGTTTGTTCTTCTGTCAATAACCACAAGGCATATGAAATACCAGTCATAATAGTAAGAACAAGCAATACTCCTGTAGATATTAATAATAATTTAATATTACTCATATTATCACCTAGATTAATAATAACACAAAAATAAATAAAACAAAAACAAATTAGTATTGATAAATATACGAATAATAACTATAATACATAAAAAGGAGGAAACTATGATTACCATACTTGATACTTTTGAAAATATAACAGCCACTAAAGAAGAAAAATATGAAATATTAAAAAGAGTCGGATTTGACGGAGTAATGTTACCGTGGAGCGCTGATTATGGAGATATTACATTTAAAGATAATCCTAAACTAGCTAGAGATGCAGGCTTATTTATAGAGAATATTCATGCACCATTTAAAGATGCAAATGAAATATGGAATAACAACCAACTAGGAGAAATGATAATAGAGTCACATATTCAGTTAGTAAATGATTGCTATAATGAAGAAATTTCTACCATTGTATTACATTTAACTGGAGGAGATACACCTCCAGAACCATCTTTAATAGGATTAGAAAGACTTAAACGATTAATATTCCACGCTTATGAAAGAGACATCACAATAGCTTTAGAAAATCTAAGAACAATAAAACATATAGAATACGTACTAGAAAATATAAATACTCCTAATCTAGGGATTTGTTTTGATTCAGGACATCAA
This sequence comes from uncultured Muribaculaceae bacterium, assembly GCA_964368665.1. Classification (GTDB taxonomy): domain Bacteria; phylum Bacillota_I; class Bacilli_A; order RF39; family UBA660; genus CAYJCL01. The sequence continues at coordinate 2,681 of CAYJCL010000047.1, read as the reverse complement.
AACTGTTTTACTAAAGAAAGTGATATATTAAACTACGAAGCATTCAATATCAAAGCATTACACTTACACGATAATAATGGTTTAAAAGATCAACATCTCCTTCCTGGTGATGGATTAATAAAATGGGAAGAATTGATTCCAAAAATATATAAAAAATATAATGGTCCAATAGCATTAGAAATAGTAAAAAAAGAGGATGAAGAAATCGAACCAGTTACACTATTTACCGAAGCATATAGTAGAGCAAAAAAATTAGAAACATATAAATAAGACCTTGCGGTCTTATTTTAATTTATCACTTAATATTTCTTTAGTAATATTAGGATTAGCTTTACCTCTAGTATTCTTCATTACTTGACCTACAAAGAAATCAAATAAATTAGATTTACCATTCTTATACTCTTCTACTTGTCCTTGATTATTACTTAAAATATCATCAATAATCTTTGTTAATTCATTAACATCACTAATTTGAGCATTTTCACTACTAATAAAGTTCTTAGGTTCTTTCTCTTCTTCTAAAGATTTAAAGAATATATCCTTCCCTTGTTTAATAGATATAGTCCCCTTAGTAATTGGATCAATAATTTGTTTTAATAACTTAGGTGTTAAATAAAAATCATTAAGTTCTAAATCATACTTACTAATATAACCAAGTATTTGAACAGTTAACCAATTTGCAGCAGTCTTAGGATCAATTCCTAAATCAATACATTCTTCAAAGTATTTAGCAGTACTAATTTCTTTAACTAAGATAGTAGCATCATAAGCACTAAGTCCATAAGATTCCATATAATCACTCTTACGTTCTAAAGACAACTTAGGAATTTTTTTCTTTATTTCATCTAACCATTCCTTAGATATTTTATACTTAGGTAAATTAGGATCAACAAATAATTTATAATCAACTGCTTCTTCCTTGCTACGCATTGAAATAGTTGTTCCTGATTCTTCATCCCATCTTCTAGTTTCTCTAACTACTTCATCATACTTACCAGCAGATTTTAAATCACTCTGTCTTTTAACTTCATAAGCAATAGCATCCCTTACTCCACCAAAAGAATTAATATTTTTAATTTCTACACGAGTACCAAACTCAGTATCATTACTATCCATAATCGAAACATTAACATCACATCTTATCTGACCTTTTTTACTATCAGCTTCTGATACATCGCAATATTGATAAGTTCTTCTCATATGTTCTAAAAAAGCAATTGCTTCTTCCTTAGAGTTTAAACACGGATCAGTTACTAATTCAAGTAACGGAACTCCTGCTCTATTATAATCAATACATGATGAGTCATAATAATGATCTAAAGATGCTGCATCTTCTTCTAAATGTATATCATAAATAGATACTCTCTTGACTTCATCATTAACTTCAATATCTATATATCCCTTCACCCCTACAGGATTATGAAATTGTGTAATTTGATAGCCCTTAGGTAAATCAGGATAATAATAGTTTTTACGATCAAAATACATATATTCAGGGACCTTACAATTTAATATCATCGACATCATTAAAGCATTCTCAATCGCGTATTTATTAACTACTGGTAAAGTACCAGGAAAAGCCATATCTACAGGAGCTATATTATCATTAGGAACTTCATTAAAAGAATTCCTAGCACTAGAAAACACTTTAGAATTACTTTTCATCTCACAGTGCATTTCAAGTCCTATTACAGTTTTATAAGCCATTATTCTAACCCCTTTGCTATTTGATTTTTAAAATCCATACTATCTTCAATTGCATAAGCAATTGATAATAATAATTCATCTCTATAACAATTACTTGTTATATTAACTCCTACAGGCATTTCATTAATAAACCCACAAGGAATAGTAATCGAAGGAAAACCTCCAAAATTAGCTATTTGTAAATGCTCTTCTAATAATTCTGCATGACATCTATTATTTAATGAATCATCAATATAAGGGGCAGATCCAGAACTAACAGGAAGTATAACTCCATCATAATCCTTAAATAAATTCTTCCATGTATCAACCAGTAATCTTCTAACTCTTTGAGCATTAACAAAATATCTCTCTTGATTTTCACTTTGTAATACATAAGAACCAATAACGAATCTTCTTTTAATCAATGAAGAAAATCCATTAGTACGATGATCTTTCATCATTTCATTAATTGTACTACCTTTACCACGTGGTCCAAAAATAATTCCAGTCATATTAGATAAATTACTAGTTGCTTCAGCATATGAAATAACTGTATATACACTACTTAAAGCATCTAGTAATTTCTTATCTACTGATACTTCAACTACTTCCATACCCAAACTTTTACATTTATCAATTACATCATTATATATTTCAATATGTTTAACTAATTCATCATCAGGATTTTCATAATTACTTAAATCAACTATTTCTTTAATATAACATAACTTACGACCCTTCACTCCAGACTTAACCTTATCATAAAGATTAATCTTACTAGAATCCCAAGAAGTCATGTCATTACAATCTATTCCTTTCATAGCATCAACAACTATTGCAGCATCTTCAACACTTCTTGTTAAAACTCCACAATGATCTAAACTAGATGCATAAGGAAATAATCCATATCTAGATATCATTCCATAAGTAGGTTTATATCCTACTATTCCACAAAAAGCAGCTGGTTTTCTAATTGAATCTCCAGTATCACTACC